>JBIODY010000123.1:0-6987 GCA_044445505.1 Lysobacterales bacterium | reverse complement strand
GTCGTGGTGGGCAATGGCCGGCACGGCCGACCGCGTGGATGGTCGGGAAATTCGCAGCCAGCAGTTCGTCGCCGACCCATTCGCGGTAGTCCGCGCCGTGACGCTCGGCCAATGCGCGCACGGCAGCACTGAGTTCGACCGGGCCCATGTGCTCGGTCGGCGTGTTGATCAGGTCGCGCACCTGCTGGATCGCCTCGACCATCGGCGCGACGCGCGCGGCGGTTGCGGCATCGACGACGAGCTGCGCCGGCGCGCGCGTGGGCTTCTTGTAGCGCGTGAACTGGTACGCGCCGAGCGCCCAGCCGAGCGCGGCATCGCCGATATCCAGGTCAAGGCCGCGCGGATCGAGCGCATAGCGGCCTTCCGGCAGACGCACCGGCAGGCTGGCGAGGCCGAACACCGGGTCGCGGCGATCGCAGCCGGCGAGCACCGCGCACGCGGAGCCGTCCGTGCCGGGCAGGGCGAGAAAGCGGCCCGCTTCGCCGGCGAACCCGTTCGCGGCGCACCAGCGTTTCGCCTGCGCGCCGAGGCCGTCGACCAAGGTTGGGAAATTCCCGCGGTCGACCGCGAGCAGCGGGATCGCGTCGCCCGCATCCGCTGAAACCACCCATGCATTCATCGCAAGTCCCCTGGTTGCCTGTGCCGTCAGGATGGATTCCGGCTTGCGCCGGGATGGCGAGCCTTCGAGTCATCCTGCTTCTCGACCCAGCGCGCCAGCTCGCCGAGGTCGCGCCATTCGAATTCCGGCGCCGCGTAGTCCGGCGCGCCGACCGCAGCGTGCGCGTCCGGCGCATGCAGGCGCCCGGGCCAGCTCGCACCGCGTCGATTCAGCCACGCCGCGCGCAGGCCGGCCGCACGCGCGCCGATCACGTCGAGCAGCGGATCGTCGCCGACATGCAGCACGTGTTCCGGCGCCAGCCCGAGTCGCGTGCAGGCTGCGTGGAAGATCGCGGCCGCCGGCTTGGCGACGCCGCAGTCGCGCGCCGAAATGCAGTGCCGGAAATGCTGGCGCAGGCCGATCCGTTGCAGATCCGCGTTGCCGTTCGAGATGCTGACCACGGGCAGGTGCGCGGCGAGCGCCTGCAGCGCGGGCAGCGCGTCGGCGTAGCACTCGATGCGGTTGCGCGCGGCAAAATAGATCTCGAACGCGGCTTCGACAGGAGCATCGTCGATGCCGCAGGTCGCGAATGCGCGCTCCAGCGTGATCAGGCGCTGCGCGGTGAAATCGTGGGCGAGATCCGGTCGTTGCAGCGACACCTCGTCGCGCAGTTCACGCAGCGCCGCGACCGGCCAGCGCGCGGCGACCGACGCGTGATGCTGCTGCAGCCATTCGTCGAGTTGCTGTTCGGCGGCAACGATCGCCGGCTCGACCGGCCACAGCGTGTCGTCGAGGTCCAGCGAAACCGCGAGTATGCGCATCGTGCGCGGCGCGCCGTCTCAGTTGCCGGCAGCGCCGCCGCTGACATTGCCGAACGAAACCGGCTTTTTCTCCGGTTCGGCGGCCTTCTTCGGCACGGCGGCCTTGGCGACGACGGTTTTCCTTGCAGCCGGCCTGGCCTTCGCCTTTGGCGCTGCCGCGGCCGCGTTCTTCGGGGCCGCAGCTGCGAGCACAGCCTTTGGCGCGGCGGCTTTCTTCGCCGCCGCAACGGTCGCCGTGGCGGCCTTCTTCTCCTGCGCACGCGCCAGGTTCGCGCGCGCCTGCTCGGTCGACTCGGCGGTCGGCGCGATCGCCTTCTTCGCTTCGAGCACCGCACGCGGCGCGGAAACCGGCGTGGCAGCCGTCGCCGCGATCGCCGCGACGGCGCCGCCTTCGCGGCCGACGTGTGCATCGATGAAGGCCATGCGCACGTTGTCGCGCGCGATCGCATCGCCGGCGTCGGCGTACGGAATCAACTGGTGGCGGCGCAGGATATCCTTCGCGGTCGGCGTGCCGAGGAACGCGAGGTAGCGATCGATCGCGGCCTGCTTCGGCGAATCGGTGCGGCTGGCGAGATACAGCGTGATGTACAGCGGATAGCTCGCGTCGGCGACGCTCGCGGTCGATGCGTTGACGCCTTCGACGCCGAGCATCTTGACGCCCTTGTTCGCGTAGACGTTGGCGAGCGTGGACAGGCCGAGCCCGGCCGGGTCGATCGCGACCGCTTCCTCGAGCTTGCTCGTGTTGAGATACAGGCGTGGCGCGGCGACGCGCTGATCGCCGTTGCGGAACACCAGTTCGCGCAACGAGAACTCGACGCCATCAAGCGGCGCCGCGATCGCGTACAGGTTGATCGGCGCGTCGTTGCCGCCGAGATCCTTCCAGTTCGTGATCCGCCCGTAGTAGATGTCGTGGATCTGCTTCAGGGTCAGGTTGCTGACCGGATTCTTCGGATGCGTGATCAGCACCGCGGCATCCAGCGCGACCGGCACGAAATTGAGGCTCGCCTCCTCGGCGCGCCGCGCATATTTGCCGCGTGCGCTGCCGCCGATGTCGGCGCTGCCCGCGGCGACCGCATCGAGGCCGGACAGCGTGCTGAACGGCTGCAGGGTGATCTTGCCGTGCTTCTCCTTCGCGTACTCCTTGGCCATGTCGTCCATGATCGCGCGGCCGGTCGCCTGGTCGCCGCGCCAGATGAGTTCGTCCTCGGTGCCCGCGGCGCGCAGCGGTGCGGTGATGAGGACGAGGAAGGAAACGGCGAGCAGCAGCGAAGTGACGAGGCAGCGTGGCGACATGGCTTGGGATTCGTGCAAAAAGGAGGTGAAAACAGGCCGCAACCTTATCACGCAGGCCCACACGCCGCTGCACACGGCGTCGCTGAACGCGATGCGCGCGGGCTTCCTGCCCGCGCATCGCGCGCCGCGCGCAGGTCACTGCAGCAGCAGGTAGTACGCCTCGTCGCCACGCAGCAGGGTGAACAGCAGCTGGCGCGGACGTGCGCCGACGAGCTGGCTGAAGTCGGCCGCGGTGCCGACATCGCGCCGGTTCACCGCGACGATGACGTCGCCGTTGCGCAGGCCATTCGCGAACGCGCGGCTGCCCTCGGCGATGCGGGTCACGCTGACTCCGCCGATGCCCTGGCGGCGCAGGTCGTCGTCGACCTCGCCGAACTGCACGCCGGCGAGACGCGGGTCGAGCGCGTCGCCCTTCAGCGAGCGCGCCTCGCTCGCCTTGAGTGCGGTGTTGATCGTCAGCGGCTTGCCCTCGCGCAGCAGGCCGACCTGGACGGCGGCGCCCGGTGCGGTCAGTCCCTCGATGTTGTGCAGGTCCTGCGCGCCGGCAACGCCACGGCCATTCAGCGAGACGATCACATCGCCGGCGCGGATGCCGGCCGCTTCCGCCGGGCTGCGCGCGCGCACCCGCGTGACCACCGCGCCGCGCGCGTCGCCGAGGCTCAGCATGCCGGCGATCTGCGGCGTCACGTCCTGGGCTTCGACGCCGAGCGCACCGCGCTTGACCTCGCCGGTCGCGATCAGCTGGCGCATCACGTCAGCGGCGAGGTTCGACGGGATCGCGAAGCCGATGCCGACATTGCCGCCGGACGGCGAGTAGATCATCGAGTTGATGCCGACCAGTTCGCCGCGCAGATTGACCAGCGGGCCGCCGGAGTTGCCCGGGTTGATCGAGGCGTCGGTCTGGATGAAGTTCTGGTAGCCCGAGCCGCGCAGGCCGGAGCGACCAAGCGCGGAGACGATACCCGAGGTCACGGTCTGGCCGAGCCCGAACGGTTCGCCGATCGCGACCACGAAATCGCCGACCCGCAGTTTCGACGAATCCGCGAGCGACAGCGCGGTCAGTTTGCCGACGGGAATCTGCAGCACGGCCAGATCGGTGTCGGGATCCGTGCCGAGCACCTTGCCCTTGACCGTGCGGCCATCGGCCACGGTCACCGAGATATCGTCCGCGCCGGCGACGACATGGTTGTTGGTCAGCACGTAACCTTTGTTTGCATCGACGATCACGCCCGAGCCGAGCGACTGCTGCACGCGTTCCTGCGGCGTCGCCGGGATGCCGAAGAAGCGCCGGAACACCGGGTCGTCGAAATACGGGTTGCGCACTGCGACGTGGGTCTTCGAGGCGATGTTGACGACCGCTGGCGTGACCTTCTCGATCATCGGCGCGAGCGAGGGCAATTCGTTGCCATCGACCGCCGGCGGCAGCGCCGCATGCGCAACGGCTCCGATGCCGAGCAACAGGGCGCCGCCGAGGAGAATGCGCAGTTGGGCAGGCGAGGAACAGGGGTAGTGCGGCATCGGCAAAGAGTCCTTTTGCAGTTGGGGCCAAGCGGCGGCTTGGGGCGTGGCGGGGTGGCTGGAAACGTCCGCCCGGGCGTTTCCACCCGCTGCTTGGACCGCATGAAACGCGTCCGGTTTCGCCGCCCTGCGGTGTCCGCGCGCGCGTCCGAAAACCACCGGCTCGAGCGCTCGGCCGCATCCCGTGCCGGATCCGCAGACGGCACTTTACTTCAGCAATCGGCGGGCGTACGTTACGTGACGGGCGCCACAATATCTTGTGTCCGGCTTGGGTTCGGGAAACTAGGCGTTGGGTGGGGCCGTTGGCGCACGCGCCGCGCTTCGGAGCGGTATGCGCGCTCGTCGTCGCGTCGGCCGGCCTGCCCGCGGGTGCTCGCAGCAACAGAGCCGGGATGACCCGGCCACACGAAATCGGGAGACGAGAACAGCATGAGCACGGTGCGCCTTGAGCAGCTCGCGCGCGGCGCGGTGGAGATTCCGCTGCAGCCGGCGTCATACGACATCTGGGACAAGAAATACCGCCTGAAATCCAAGCAGGGCGAACCGGTCGACGTGGACATCGACCACAGCTACCAGCGCATCGCCAAGGCGCTCGCCGACGTCGAGGCGACACCGGAAAAGCGCAACTACTGGTACGACCGTTTCCTGTGGGCGCTGCGCCGCGGCGCGATCCCGGCCGGCCGCATCACGTCCAACGCCGGCGCGCAGGAACACAAACCGAAGACCTCGACGATCAACTGCACGGTGTCCGGCACCATCGACGATTCGATGGACAACATCCTCGACAAGGTGCACGAAGCGGGGCTTACGCTGAAATCGGGATGCGGCATCGGTTACGAATTCTCGACCCTGCGCCCGCGCGGTGCGTATGTGTCGGGCGCCGGCGCGTACACGTCCGGGCCGCTGTCGTTCATGGATATCTACGACAAGATGTGCTTCACGGTGTCTTCGGCCGGCGGGCGCCGCGGCGCGCAGATGGGTACGTTCGACATCGCGCATCCGGACGTGCGCGAATTCATCAAGGCCAAGCGCGAAGATGGGCGCCTGCGTCAGTTCAATCTGAGCCTTCTGATCACCGACGGCTTCATGGATGCGGTCGAGATCGATGCCGACTGGCCGCTGGTGTTCCCGGTCCACGTCAAGGAACAACACGAGATCGATCTCGAGGACGCCGCGAAAGTCGTCTGGCGCGAGTGGCCGACCCACAAGAATTATGTGACCCGTGACGACGGCCTGACCGCCTGCAAGATCTACGGCCATCTCAAGGCGCGGCATCTGTGGGACATGATCATGGTCTCGACGTACGACTATGCCGAGCCCGGTTTCATCCTGATCGACCGCGTCAACGAGATGAACAACAACTGGTGGTGCGAGCACATCCGCGCGACCAACCCGTGTGTCACCGCCGACACGCGTCTGGCCACGCAGTACGGCATGGTGCCGATCGGCGAGTTGTATGCGAAACGCGCGCCGCTGGAAGTGACCGTGGACAAGCGGGCGCTTGGCGTCGATGAGCATGGCGTCGAACGGCGTTCAGCGGTGCCAGCGTTCATGACTGCTGCGCAGGCAGCGGTGTATCGCGTCACCACTGAAGACGGGTACGAAATCAAAGCGACCGCGTGGCACGACTTCTACACCGAGCGCGGCAAGATCAAATTGAAAGAACTGGCCGTTGGTGATCGTTTGTTGGTGCAATCGGGCAAAGGCCAATTTGGGACCCAAGGCTGCGAAGATCTCGGCCTCTTGCTCGGCATGATTACCGGCGACGGCCATTTCACGAACCGCGGCAAACAGCAGCAGGCAGCCGTTATCACGATGTGGGGCGAGGAGCGCGCACTCGCCGATCGCATTGCGGCCTATGTAAATACGCTGATCGCACATGCCTCTCTGCATACCCACCGCGAATACCGTGTGGCTCCGGTTACCGTGCCCGAGCGCAATCAGGTTTTCATCCGTTCGGTCATGTTGGCGCGTCTGCTGGAACACTACGGGTTTAGCGCCGCCACCAAGCTCAAGGTCCCCGAAGTCGTCTGGCGCGGATCAGAAAGCTGCGTGCGCGCCTATCTGCGCGCGCTGTTCCAGACCGATGGCACGGTCAATGTATCCAACTATCGCCAAAGCTGTTCCGTTCGCCTCGCTTCGAGTCAGCAGACGCTGCTCAAGGACGTGCAGATGCTGCTCGCCAATTTCGGCGTGTTCTGCAGTGTGAAGAAGCGTCGTGAAGCGGGCGTGCGCACGCTGCCGGATGGGCGCGGGGGCATGCGTGAGTATTCGTGCAGCGCTGACTATGAGTTGATCGTCGACGGCGAGTCGCGCGAACGTTTCATGCAGGAAATTGGTTTTCTTCTTCCGCACAAAACGGAACGTTATCTCGCTTGGAAAGAAGGCAAAGCACTCCGCAAGTCGCAGCGGTTCTCATCGCGAATTGCCAGCATTGAATGCGTTGGCAAAGAAGCCGTGTTCGATACTACGCAAAACGACAAGAACACGGTCATTTTCAATGGATTGGTGACAGGGCAGTGTGGCGAGCAACCACTTCCGCCATACGGGTCGCGTACAAATGTGGTCAAGTTCACAGATCCCAAAAGGCACGACCCGTATGGCGGAAGTGGTTGCTCACCACACTGCCCTGTCACCAACCCATTGAAAATGACCGTGTTCTTGTCGTTTTGCGTAGTATCGAACACGGCTTCTTTGCCAACGCATTCAATGCTGGCAATTCGCGATTAGAACCGCTGCGACTTGCGGAGTGCTTGT
>JBIODY010000122.1:0-7004 GCA_044445505.1 Lysobacterales bacterium | reverse complement strand
GTCGCATTGATGACCGCGGTGACCCCGCCCGACTGTGCGTACAGCAGCTTGCCTCGACTCATGATTTCCCCGTCCGGGTTGCGTTTGACAGTGTTCTGGCCAGCCGTTAGCGTTGCCGTATCAGGGCGGTTTGCAAAACCGCTCGGGTACATGGCTGTTGCGAACCGCGGCAGGCTGCGCGGTCTTGCCGGGAAATCATGACAGACGCGCCCGGCGCAGGCGCGACCCTTCTTGCGAATGCGGCGCCCGCGCGGCGGCATCGGAGCATCATGCGACTCGTTCTACTCGGCGCGCCCGGTTCGGGCAAGGGGACCCAGGCGGAGATCCTGAAGGCCGAACTTGGCGTGCCGCATATCTCGACCGGCGACCTGTTGCGCGCCGCGGTCAAGGCGGCCACGTCGCTCGGACTCAAGGCCAGGGCGGTCATGGAGGCCGGCCAACTGGTTTCCGACGAGATCGTGCTGGCCATGCTCGAGGAACGCCTCGAGCAGCCCGATGCGGTTGCCGGCTTCATCCTCGATGGCTATCCGCGCAACGTCGCGCAATGCGAGGCGCTGGAAGCGTTGCTCGCGCGGCTCGGCCAGCCGCTCGAGGTCGCGATCAAGCTCGACGTGCCGAGCGAGCTGATCGTCGAGCGCATCGCCGGCCGCGCCGCGGCGCAAGGGCGCAAGGACGACACCCCGGAAACCGTGCGCGAACGCCTGCGCGTGTATGCCGAACAGACCGAACCGGTCGCCGGATACTTCGCCGCAGAAGGCAAGCTCAGGATCGTCGACGGGGTCGGCGAACTGGCTGAGGTCTCGCGGCGCATTCTCGATGCGCTGCCGACGCCGCGAGCGGTGCGCGCGAGCGCCTGAGCACGGATGCCGACCGCCGATCTGGTGCGCCGGGTCCTCGATCTGTGCCGGCTGCGCGGCGCTCCGCAGGACCTGCCCTGGTCGCCGGCCCTGCTTGCGCTGCTGATCGTCGCCGGCACCGGGCTCGATGTGCTGACCGGTGCCGTGCTGCACGACGCGGACAATGCGTTCGCGCGCTCGTTGCTCTCGAGCGCGACGGTGCTGGTGCTGTGCTGGATCGCGCTGGCGATCCGGCATCTGCGCAACCGCTATGTGCAGACGGCCACGGCACTGCTCGCGTGCAGCCTGGCGTTCTCGCTGTTGCAGCTGCCGATCGCGCTGCTGGCCGGGCCGCCGCCGGCGGGCGCCGATGCATTGACCGGCCTGCAGATCCTGGTTGGCTGGGCGACGCTCGCGGTGTTCGTCTGGCAGGTCAGCGTCGACGCGCACATCATGCGCCACGCAATGGAGGCGCCGTTTGGTCTCGCGTTCGCGCTGGTCGTTTCGTGGGTGCTCGCGTACTGGGCGCTCGACCGCATGCTGTTCTGAACGAGGACGGAGTAACTTTTCTCCGACCACGCGTCAAGGGCATGCGAAGATTCGCCGGGAAGACTCCTCTGTCCCCATCATGCGCATCCACATCCTCGGCATCTGCGGCACGTTCATGGGCGGCATCGCAGCGCTCGCGCGCGAACTCGGCCACGAAGTCGAAGGTTCGGATGCGAATGTGTATCCGCCGATGTCGACCCAGCTCGAACAACTCGGCATCGCGCTGAAGCAGGGTTTCAGCGCCGAACACCTGCAGCCGGCGCCCGATCTGGTCATCGTCGGCAACGCGCTCTCACGCGGCAATCCGGCGATCGAGTACTTGCTCGACGCGCGTCTGCCCTATGTTTCCGGCCCGCAATGGCTCGGCGAGACCCTGCTCGCGCGGCGCCGCGTGCTCGCGGTCGCCGGCACCCACGGCAAGACCACGACGACCTCGCTGCTGGCGTGGATCCTCGAATCGCAAGGCCTCGCCCCGGGTTTCCTGGTCGGCGGCGTCCCGGCGAATTTCGGCGTGTCGGCACGGTTGGGGGAAAGGGGTCAGGTTCATTTTCCCGCGAATGTCGCCACGGTTGAATCAAGTTCCACGAGGGAAAATGAACCTGACCCCTTTCCCTCTCCTCTTTTCGTCATCGAAGCGGACGAATACGACACCGCGTTCTTCGACAAGCGCTCGAAGTTCGTGCACTACCGGCCGAGCATCGCGATCCTCAACAACCTCGAATACGATCATGCCGACATCTTTCCCGACGTCGCCGCGATCCAGCGCCAGTTCCATCACTTGGTGCGCACCGTGCCCGGCAACGGGCGGCTGATCGTGAATGCCGAGGACGCGCGCCTTGCCGAGGTGCTCGCGCAGGGCTGCTGGACGCCAGTCGATACGTTCGGCATCGAGGCCGGCGATTGGCGTGCGCGCCTGACCACTGCCGATGGTTCCTCGTTCCTGGTCTCGCATCGCGGTCGCGATGTCGGCGCAGCGCGCTGGGACCTGACCGGCCGCCACAACGTGATGAATGCGCTGGCTGCGCTCGCCGCCGCGCACGCGGCGGGCGTGGATGTCTCCCGCGCGCTGCCGGCGCTCGGCCGTTTCCGCAACGTCGCGCGGCGCATGGAACTTGTCGGTGAATATGCCGGCGTGCGCGTCTACGACGATTTTGCGCACCATCCGACCGCGATCGCGACCACCCTGGCTGGCTTGCGCGCGAAGGTCGGCAATGCGCGCGTCCGGGTCGGCATCGAGCCGCGCTCGAATTCGATGCGCATGGGCGCGCATGCCGATGCACTTGCACCGAGCTTGCGCGACGCGGACGCCGTGGTGTTTCTCAAGCGCCCTGAACTGGCCTGGGATGCCAGCGGCATCCTCGCTGCGCTCGACGGGCGCGGTCGCGCGGCGACGAGCGTCGATGGACTGCTGGTCGCGCTGCTCGACGACGCACGCGACGGAGACCATGTCGTGTTCATGTCGAACGGCGGTTTCGAGAATGCGCCGCGGCGTTTCCTCGCGGCACTGCAGCAGCGAAAGTAGCGGGCTGCAACGCCGATTTCGGAGGCGGTTCGGATGGCCTTCCAAATGCACGTTGCGGTCCACTAGACTCCCGGCGTGGCGCTTGTCGACATCCCGTTGTTCCCGCTGGCCGCGGTGTTGTTTCCGGGCGGTCCGCTGAACCTGCGCATTTTCGAGCGGCGCTATCTCGACCTGGTCCGCGACTGCTCGCGCAGCAGCTGCGGATTCGGCGTGTGCCTGATCCTCGAAGGCCGTGCAACCGGCGAGCCGGCGCTGCCCGCCGCGGTCGGCACGCTGGCGCGCATCACCGATTTCTGCACCTTGCCCGATGGCCTGCTCGGCATCAGCGCCGCCGGCGGCGAGCGCTTCCAGGTCGCGACCACGCGTGTGCGCGACAACGGTCTGGTGCACGGCGAGGTGCGGTTCTGGGACGAGGAGCCGCAGGTCACGGTGCCGCCCGAGCACGGCCTGCTGGCGACGATCCTCGAACGCCTGCTCGATCAGATCGGCGGCGCGTACGCGCGGGTCGAGCGCGCGCGTTTCGACGATGCGAGCTGGGTCGGCTTCCGCCTCGCCGAGACGCTGCCGCTTGCCCAAGCCGAAAAGCAGCACCTGCTGCAACTGACCGATCCGCTGCAGCGGCTCGCCCAGCTGCAACATTACCTGCCGCGCTTCCAGTCGCAATGAAATACCTGCACACGATGATCCGCGTCCGCGATCTCGACGCAACCCTGAAGTTCTTCTGCACGGGCCTCGGCCTGCGCGAGGTGCGGCGCACGCAAAACGCGGGCGGAAAATTCACCCTGGTGTTCCTGTGCGCGCTCGAAAGCCCGGACGCGGAAATCGAACTCACGTACAACTGGGGTTCGAACGAGGATTACGGCAGCGCGCGCAATTTCGGCCATCTCGCGTTTCGCGTCGACGACATCTACGCGACCTGCACGCATCTTGCAGCGATGGGCGTGACGATCAACCGCCCGCCACGCGACGGCCACATGGCCTTCGTGCGTTCGCCGGACCTGATCTCGATCGAATTGCTGCAGAAGGGCGATGCGCTGCCGGCGCGGGAGCCCTGGGCATCGATGCCGAATTCCGGCGTCTGGTAGCGCTCCTGCGCAGCATGGCGAATCCGCAGGAGCCCACCCTGTTGGCGTGATTGCCGCGAAGTTCGCGCACAGCGTGCGCTCCAACAGAATCGTCGTCCTACGTCCTGGGCACGGCCGGTTTGCCAATCCGGAACCGGCATGCCTGGCCGCCGCGCAACAGGCATTCCATGTGCTGGATCGGGCGTCCGGTCGCGGCCTCCATGAATGCGAGATCGAAACGGCACACATCCGGATGTGCCTTCGCGAGCGTATGAAACACGCAGTTGTAGGCTTCGACCTGGGTCTCGCCGTCGCGGCGCACCGCCTGCGCCTCGTAACCCAACGCGTCCAGCTGCTCGGCGAGCGCAGTCGCGACCTCGGCTGGATCCGTACCGGTGATGCGTTCCGTCGCGGCCGTGCCGAGCTGGTGGCCGATCGCAGCGAGCATCGCCTGCACGTCGGCCTTGCCGGAGCTCGCGTACAGGTGCTCCAGGATGCCGCTTGCGATCAGTCCGTAGTTGCGCGGAAACAGGTCGCGTCCGGCCGGCAGCAGCAAGTAGCGGGCCTGCGGACGGCCGCCGGTCGGCTGCGCGTGGCCGCGTTCGATCAAACCCGCGCCAAGCAACGCGGTCAGGTGTTGCCTGACCGCGTTGTGAGTCACGCCGAGCGTCGTGCACAGCGTCTCGACACTGGCGCCCTGTGGCGCCGCGAGCAGGGCACGCAGCAGTCTCTGCTGGGTGGACCCGAGGCGGCGCAGGGCACCAGACGTTTTCACGAAGCCTTGTCGGGGAACTGCTGGGCGATGCCGCCGGAGAGCGCGTCCGCGAGCGTGTTCATGTGCGCCTGCATTGCTTTCCAGGTCGTCGCTTCACCCTTGGTGTCGCCGCTCATGATCTCGCGGATCTGCGCGGAATGATGCGCGACGTGCGCCATCATCAAGCCGCGCACCGCGTCGTTCGGCAAGTACGGATTCGCGCCCGAGAGGAATTTCGCGATCGCGTCGGAGTTGGCGGTCAGATCGTTCATCGCCTTGTTGACGCCGGCGCTGTCGCCCGCGTGTTCGGCGTCGGTCATTGCCTTGACGCCGCCCCAGTGGCCGGCGAGCAGGGTCAGCATCTGTTCGCCTGCGGGCGCGCCGTAGAAACCGCCGACCGCATTCGCGATCTCCTTGGCGTTGCTGACGACCTCATCGGCCGCCTTGGTGGCCGCTGCGGCGTTGCCGGCCTTGACCGCGACCGCATAGTCGCGGGTGTGATGGATATGGCCTTGCCACAGGCTGCGCATCGCGGCGTGCAGTTTCGGCGCGGCAGGTGCCGCGGTGGCTGTTGCCGGTGCGGGCGCAGCGGCGGGTGAATCGGCGGCGAACAGCGGGGTGGCGGTACCGAAGGTCAGGCCAAGCGCAATCGCACAGGCAATGGGAGTCAGTTTCATGGTGAATCTCCTGGAGGACCGTCGCACGACGGCGGAGCCATCATGACGGACATCCGATGATATTAAACCTATCTATGTGTAAAGGATATGGGAAGCAGTTCTTCTGTGTTCAGGCGGGGTCTTGTCTGGCTTCGGCGAACGCACCGCGTGCGGCGGCCAGGGTGTCCGCGATGATCTGCTCGCTGTGCGCGATGGAGACGAAACCGGCTTCGAATGCCGAGGGTGCGAGGTAGACCCCGCGCTTCAACATCGCATGGAAGAAGCGGTTGAACGTCGCGACATCGCAGGCGGTCGCCTGCGCATAGGTTTCCACCCGAGAAAACGGCGCGGCGGTCGGCCGCGCCGAATTCGCTTCGTCCCGCTGCGCGGGGATCGACGGCCGCCCTCCGGCGGCTGGAGGGTGGTCCGCAGGACCGGATGAGGGGCGCTTTTCGGGCAGGAAGAAAAGGCCGAACATGCCGCAGGCGCGGTTCGTGCTGAACGGCACGCCGGCTTCGGCCGCAGCGGCGCTCAGCGTATCGGTGACGAGGCGCGTGCGCCGGTCGAGCTCCGGGTAGAACTCCGGGGTCTGGACCAGGTCGAGCATCGCCAGGCCCGCGGCCATCGCGATCGGGTTGCCACTGAGCGTGCCGGCCTGGTAGACCGGGCCGGCCGGCGCGATCTTTTCCATGATGTCGCGGCGTCCGCCGTACGCGCCGACCGGCATGCCGCCGCCGATGATCTTGCCGAACGTGGTCAGGTCCGGGGTCACGCCGTACAGCGCCTGCGCACCGCCGAGCGCGACCCGGAAGCCGGTCATGACTTCGTCGAAGATCAGCAGCACGCCGTGCCGTGTGCACAGTTCGCGCAGTGCGGCGAGATAACCCTCGCGCGGCAGGATGCAGTTCATGTTGCCGGCGATCGGCTCGATGATCAGTGCGGCGATCTCGTCACCGGCTTCGGCGAAGAGCTCCTTCGCGGCATCGAGGTCGTTGTACGGCAGGATGAGGGTGAGGTCCGCCAGCGCCTTCGGCACCCCCGGCGAGGTCGGCACGCCGAGAGTCAGCGCGCCGGAGCCGGCCTTGACCAGGAACGAGTCCGCATGACCGTGGTAGCAACCCTCGAACTTCACGATGCGCGTGCGTCCGGTGCAGGCGCGCGCGAGGCGGATCGCCGACATCGTCGCCTCGGTGCCGGAGTTGACCATGCGTACGACTTCGACCGACGGCACGAGGCGCGCGATGGTCTCGGCCATCATGACTTCGGCCGCGCACGGCGTGCCGAACGAGAGCCCGTCCTGGATCGCGCGCGCGACCGCTTCGCGCACATGCGGATGGTTGTGGCCGACGACCATCGGGCCCCACGAGCCGACATAGTCGATGTAGCGCGTGCCCTCGACATCCCACAGATATGCGCCATCCGCGCGTGCGGTGAAGAACGGCTCGCCGCCGACCGACTTGAATGCGCGCACCGGCGAGTTCACGCCTCCGGGAATGCGCAAGCAGGCGCGCTGGAAGAGTTCGTGGTTGGTGGTCATGGCGATTTCCGTCCGTGGTCACTGCGGCGAAAGCCGGAATCCAGCGCCTCTCGCAGTCGCACGAAAAAACTGGATCCCGGCTTTCG
>JBIODY010000121.1:0-7018 GCA_044445505.1 Lysobacterales bacterium | reverse complement strand
CTGCCGGTCAAGCTGGTGCTCGGGATCCTGATCGGATTCTCGGTCGCGTCGTGGTTCATCATCTTCCGCAAGAAGGCGCTGATCGACCGCGCGAATGCGAGCGCCGACGAATTCGAGGAGCGCTTCTGGTCCGGCGCCGATCTTGCGAGCCTGTTCAAGGAGATCAGCAGCGGTGCCGAACAGACCGATGTAGGGACTGATCGAGCCGACGTTGGCGAGGAATTCGAGATTCTGTTCGAGGCGGTCGACCTCGCGCGTCGCGGCGACGCGCATCGCGCGCTGCGCGCCTTCGAGCAGCGCGCGCGAGTCGACGCCGCGACGCTGGCGCAGGCGCGCGAATTCGCGGAAGCCCGCTTCGAAGATCGCGCCGCTGGCGGCCACGCGTTCGCCACCGCTGCTGATCTCCTTGAACAGGCTCGCAAGATCGGCGCCGGACCAAAAGCGCTCCTCGAATTCGTCGGCGCTCGCATTCGCGCGGTCGATCAGCGCCTTCTTGCGGAAGATGATGAACCACGACGCGACCGAGAATCCGATCAGGATCCCGAGCACCAGCTTGACCGGCAGGCTCGCGTTGAGAATCAGGGCGAGAACATTCAGTTCTGAGTTCATGTCTTGGCGATCTCTTGAAGCAGGTGGTTCGGGATGGGGCGCGGGCGGAAACGTTGCGCATCGAGACAGGCGACGCGTACGCGTGCTTCGACCAGCGGTTTCGGCTCGGGTTCGCGGCGCAGCACCTGGTGCACGACGAAGCTAGCGCTGCGGCGCTCGACCGGTTGCACGGTCGCGACCAGCAGGTCGTCGAGCCGCGCCGGCGCATTGAACGCGAGTTCCATGCGATGCACGACGAAGACGATGCCGGCCTGCTCGCGCAAGGCCTGCTGGCCGTGACCGGCGGCGCGCAGCCACTCGCTGCGCGCGCGCTCGAGGAAATGCAAGTAGCGCGCATGATAGACGACGCCGCCGGCGTCGGTGTCTTCCCAGTACACGCGCACGGGCCAGGCGAAAACCGGGGCAGAGTGACTTTTCGTCGAAACCCGACCCGCCGGTGATGAGGACAGCGGAAAAATCACTCTGACCCCATTCTGCTTTCGGGATCCGCGTCGAACAGGTCGACCGCGTTGCTGCGCGGCGGCGGTGCAAGCCCCAGATGCCGCCAAGCCTTTGCCGACGCCATGCGTCCGCGCGCGGTGCGCACGAGGAAGCCCTGCTGGATCAGGAACGGCTCGACCACGTCCTCGATCGTGCCGCGTTCCTCGGACAACGCCGCGGCGAGCGAATCGACGCCGACCGGACCGCCATCGAAATTCTCGATGATGATGCGCAGCAGACGCCGGTCGAGCACGTCGAAACCCTCGCCATCGACCTTCAGCATGTCCAGCGCCGCAGCGGCGACGCCCGCGGTGATCATGCCGGCCGCCTTGACCTGCGCGAAGTCGCGCACGCGCCGCAGCAGCCGGTTCGCGATGCGCGGCGTGCCGCGCGCGCGCCGCGCGATCTCCACCGCGCCGTCGGCCTCGCAGGCGATGTCGAGGATCTTCGCTGCGCGGCGCACGATCGCGGTGAGTTCGAGTGTCGAGTAGAACTCCAGCCGCTGCACGATGCCGAAACGGTCGCGCAGCGGCGCGGTCAGCAGGCCCGCGCGCGTGGTCGCGCCGATCAGCGTGAACGGCGGCAGGTCGAGCTTGATCGAACGTGCCGCCGGCCCTTCGCCGATCATGATGTCGATCTGGAAATCCTCGAGTGCCGGATACAGCACTTCCTCGACGATCGGCGACAGCCGATGGATCTCGTCGACGAACAGCACGTCGCGCGGCTGCAGGTTGGTGAGCAGCGCGGCGAGATCGCCGGGCCGCTCCAGCACCGGGCCCGAGGTCGAACGCAGATTCACCCCGAGCTCGTTCGCGATCACATGCGAGAGCGTGGTCTTGCCCAGGCCCGGCGGGCCGAAGATCAGCACGTGATCGAGCGCCTCGCCACGCCGCTTCGCCGCCTCGATATAGATGCCGAGCTGCTCCTTCGCCACTGGCTGGCCGAGATATTCGGCGAGCCGCTGCGGGCGAATCGTCGCCTCGATGAAATCGTCGTCGTGGATCGCGCTGGCGGAGGTGAGGCGGTCGGTCACAAGGGCTGGGGGCGAGGGAAGAGAGGGACCAGGAGCAGACGGGATTATGCGGGTTCGCCGTCAATGAGGGCGAAGAAAACAATACGGCAGGTGAACAGGACAAGTGCAAGTGAGCGCGGAGCTGGTCCCTCTTCCCTCGCCCCTCTCCCCTCACCCTAGATTTCCACCTGCGTCCCCAACTCGATCAGCCGGTTGCCCGGAATCTGGAAGAACGCGGTCGCCGGAATCGCATTGCGCTGCATGAACGCGAACAGTTTGTCGCGCCACGGTGCCATGCCCGGCCGATCGGTCGCGACGATGCTCTCGCGGCTCAGGAAGAACGTCGTGTCCATCAGGTCGAACGGCAGGCCGCACTGGTGGATCGTCGCCAGCGTGTGCGGTACATCCGGATCCTCGGCGAAGCCGAAGCGCAGGGTCAGCTTGTAGAAATTGTCGCCGAGCGGCTCGATCGCGGTGCGCTCCTCCACCTCGGCGACCGGCGTCTCCACGGTTTCGACGGTCAGGATCACGTTGCGCTCGTGCAGCACCTTGTTGTGTTTGAGGTTGTGCAGCAGCGCGTGCGGCACCCCGCTTTCGTTCGCGGTCATGAACACGGCGGTGCCGGGCACGCGCAGCGGCGGATGCGCGACGATCGAGGAGATGAACGGCTCGAGCGCGAGGCCGCCCTGCCGGACCGCGCGCATGACCAGCTCGCGGCCGCGCCGCCACGTCGCCATCAGGGTGAAGATCACGCTGCCGAGCACCAGCGGCAGCCAGCCGCCGTGCTCGACCTTGTCCGCGTTCGCGGTCAGGAACGCGAGATCGACGAACAGGAACAGCAGGCCGATCGCGGCGACCTTGCCGCGCGGCCAGTGCCACATGCGCCGGAACACGATCATGACCAGGATCGAATCGATCGTCATCGTGCCGACCACGGCGATGCCGTAGGCGGCACCGAGGTTGTCCGACGACTTGAAGCCGAGCACGACCGCAAGCGTCAGCACGAGCAGCATGCGGTTGATCCAGGGCAGGTAGATCTGGCCCATGCGCTCGCGCGAGGTGTGGCGCACCTGCATGCGCGGCAGGAAACCGAGCTGGATCGCCTCGCGCGTGACCGAGAACGCGCCCGAGATCACCGCTTGCGACGCGATCACCGCGGCCGCGGTCGCCAGCACCAGCATCGGCACCAGCAGCATCGGCGGCACCATCAGGAACAGCGGATTCGTCGCGTTGCCCGGGTTCGTGATCAGCAGCGCACCCTGGCCGAAGTAATTGAGCACCAGTGCCGGCAGCACGAAGCCGAACCACGACCAGCGGATCGGCTTCTTGCCAAAGTGGCCCATGTCCGCATACAGCGCCTCGGCGCCGGTGATGGCGAGGATCACCGAGCCGAGCGCGAAGAACGCGGTCCAGTGCTCGAGAGCGAAGAAGCGGATCGCGTAGTACGGCGACAGCGCACGCAGCACCGCCGGATGCTGGGCGATATGCCAGACCCCGAGCGCGGCGAGGGTCACGAACCACACGATCATGACCGGCGCGAACACCGCACCGACCCGGCCGGTGCCGCGGTTCTGGAACGCGAACAGCAGCACGATGATCACCGCGGATGCCGGCACGACCCAGTGACGCAGGCCCGGCGCGAGGACTTCGAGGCCCTCGACCGCGCCGAGCACCGAGATCGCCGGCGTGATCACGCCGTCGCCGAAGAACAGCGCCGCGCCGAACAGGCCGAGCATGACGATCCACCAGCGCGCGCGCTGGCTCGAACGCACGCTGCGCTGGGCCAGCGCGGTCAGGGCCATGATGCCGCCCTCGCCCTTGTTGTCGGCGCGCATGATGAAGCCGGCGTACTTGACCGACACGACCAGGATCAGCGACCAGAACACCAGCGACAGCACGCCGAGCACGTTCGGTATGGTCGGCGTCGTGCCGTGCTCGCCGAAGGTCTGCTTTATCGTGTACAGCGGGCTGGTGCCGATGTCGCCGTAGACGACGCCTATCGCACCCAGCACCAGCGTCTTGAGCCGATTCCCGGTATCTGCGTCGGCGGCTGCGTCGTGGATCATCGCTGGATACCTCGCCGGACGTTCAACGCAGCGCCGCCTTCAGCGCCTTGCGGATGATGTCCTCGGCGCGATCGCCCGGCGCCGCCGCGTCGCGCACGAGACGGCTGACCTCGGCGGGCCTGTAGCCAAGCGTCTGCAGCGCAACCGTCGCTTCGGCGACCGGATCGGCCGGCACGCTTCCATTGCCGGTGGAGCGCGCGCCGCTGCCAAGCCCATCGACCCGATCGCGCAACTCGATGATCATGCGCTCTGCGGTCTTCTTGCCGATGCCGGGAATGCGCGTCAACGCGGCGACATCGGACGTCTGCACGAGGCGCGCGAACTCGTCGACGCTGACCCCGGACAGCACCGACAACGATGTCTTCGCGCCGACGCCCGCGACCTTCTGCAAGCTGCGGAACAGGCTGCGTTCGGACTCGCGCAGGAAACCGTACAGCACGACCGTATCTTCCTTCGCGGCGTAATGCGTGCACAGGTCCACCGCGGCGCCGAGCTCGGGCAGGTCGAAGAACGTGGACATCGGCGCCTCCAGCTCATAGCCGACGCCGCCGACGTCGACGACGATCCACGGTGGCTGCTTGGCGATCAGGGTTCCCTTCAGGCGTCCGATCATCGGCGACGCCTCCACGCACTGCGCGGAATGCCGATGCGGGCGATGCTCGTGCGCGTGTGCGCATGCGCGATCGCGATCGCAAGCGCGTCGGCCGCGTCGGCCTGCAGCCGGCCGGAAAGATTCAGCAGGATCCCGACCATGTGCTGCACCTGACCCTTGTCGCCGGCGCCGGTGCCGACCACGGCCTGCTTGACTTCACGCGCGGCGTATTCGGTGACTCCGACGCCGCGGTTCACGACCGCGCAGATCGCCGCGCCGCGCGCCTGGCCGAGCTTCAATGCGGAGTCCGGATTGCGCGCCATGAACACGCGCTCGATCGCGGCTTCCTGGGGCGCGTACTCGGCGACAATCGCGCCCAACTGGTCGAAGATCTGCTTGAGACGTCCAGCGAAGTCCTCATGCCCGAGCAAGGTCAGCGCGGCGTGGAATACATGCTGCGACTTGCCGGCGGCGTCGACATCGATGATGCCCACGCCGGTGCAGCGGCTGCCGGGGTCGATGCCGAGGATGCGCACGACGCCCGCCATCGCGAATCGGGAACCGGCAATCGGCAGTGGCGCCATCGCAGTCACTTCGCGCGTCCCGATCCGCGCCGGATCCGGGGAGCGGAAAGCCGTTCGCGCATGATGCGGCACGCGGCCGGCAGCACGCGGCGTTCGCACAAGCAGGATCGACTCTGCGGATTCCCGGGATGGCGATGTGCGGTCACGGTGCGGAGTCTAGCAGGGTGCTGAAAAAGGGCCTTGCTGCCTTTTCGGCTCAGCGAGTCCGGTACACGGCCGGACTCGCTTTCGCGAATCAATCACGTGTGTGGTCGATTCGCGTGCGATCCATCCGTGGATCGCGCCGGAGGGGCGCCCGCGACTCAAGCGGCTTTGGTCGCGAAACGGCCGTCGCGCAGGAAGTCGAGGGTCAGGTCGGCGACCTCGGACGAGAACAGCAATCCGGTATGCGATGCCGCCACCGTTCGATGGTCGGCGATCCCGGGCAATTGCGTTTCCGCGACCGAAACGGTTCCGTCGTGCGGCGAGGTCAGCGCGCCGATCGTGATGCCGAGGCCGAACGGCAGACGTCCGGCGATCACCCCGACGCGGCGCGTGCCGTTCCATTTCTCCAGACCCTCGACCAGCGCGTCGGCGCTGTGTCCAAGCAGCAGGCGTCCGCCCGGAATCGCGGCGAGCCCGCGCGCGACCGCGCTGCCGCGCAGCGGCGGACCGATGCATACGATGCGTCCGTTCGGAAGATCGCGCATGTCGCGCGCGGCCTGCAACGAGACCAGCGCGCCGAGACTGTGTCCGACCAGGTGCACCGCTTCCGCATCGATCGCACGCATGCGCTCGCGCAGGCGCGCCGCCGCCGGTTCCACGCCGCCGAATACGCTCGCATAGTCGACCGTCTCGACCGCATAGCCCGCCGCACGCAGACGCCGCGCAAGCGGCATCAGGGTGATGCCGCGCATCCAGATACCGTGCAGGAGGATGACGTGTTCGGTCATGGTCGTATTCCCGCTTGTGGGAGCGGCTCCAGCCACAGCGCGCTCATCCTTTGCTGGGTTGGACGACTTGCACATGCAACTCGGCGAGTTGCGCCGCCGGCACCGGCGACGGCGCCGCGGTCATCAGGTCCTGCGCGCTGGTCGTCTTCGGGAACGCGATCACGTCGCGAATCGAATCGGTGCCGGCGATCAGCGCCGCAATGCGGTCGATGCCGAACGCGATGCCGCCGTGCGGCGGCGCGCCGAACTTGAGCGCTTCGAGCAGGAAACCGAACTTCGCCTGCGCCTCCTGCGCGCCGATCCCGAGCAGTTCGAACACCGCGCTCTGCATCTCCGGGCGATGGATGCGGATCGAGCCGCCGCCGATCTCGTTGCCGTTCAAGACCATGTCGTAACCGCGCGACACCGCGATCCTCGCGTTCGCCGTGAGATCGGCGACGTCGTCGACCTTCGGTGCGGTGAACGGGTGATGCAGGGCGACATAGCGTTTTGCTTCGTCGTCGTATTCGAACATCGGGAAATCGACGACCCACAGCGGCTTCCACGCGTTCTCGACCAGACCGCGGTCGCGACCGACTTTGAGGCGCAGCGCGCCCATGAAATCGGAAACCGTCTTGTAAACACCGGCGCCGAACAGGACGAGATCGCCACTGACCGCGCCGACCTTGTCGAGCAACGCGGTCAGTGTCGCGTCGTCGAGGAACTTCGCGATCGGCGAGTTGAGTCCTTCGCGGCCCTTCGCG
>JBIODY010000120.1:0-7039 GCA_044445505.1 Lysobacterales bacterium | reverse complement strand
GCTCGCGCATGGAACTCGTCGCGGTTGCCGAGCAGCAGCAGCGGGTATCGGGGTGTCGCATCGATTGCGATCAGCAGCAGGCACATGGGAGCGAGGGGTCAGGGGTCAGGACAAAGCCGGAACGACAGTGCAAGGACGAACGCGCAAAGAGCATGGCATGCCCCTAACCCCTCGTCCCTGGCGCCTGCTCGCCCGCCATCGCCCGCAACCGCGCCTCCAGCGGCACGATGCGCGGATTGCCCGGGCTCAGCTCACGCGCTGCTTCGAGTGCGCGCGCGGCGTCTGCACGGCGGCCCTCGCCGATGCGCGCGTCGGCCTGGTCGAGGAACGCGCGCGCGAGCTTGTCGCTCATCCCGGCAACCGCAAGATCCTCCGGCGCGATCTGGCGCACCGAGTCGAGCAACGCGCGTGCACGCTGCGGCGCCCCGTCGGCCAGCGCCTGCGCGAACAGGCCCTTCGCGCGCTCAGGCAGGCGCGCGAGGCCGTCCTGCGCATCCTTGCTGTCGCGGTCGATCGCGAGCGCGGCGCGGTATTTGTCGTAGGCGCTGTCGCCGGGCGGGATGATCAGGTTGCCTGCAGCCATCGCGCGCGCCGCGTCGACGAGCAGCCTATGCACTTGCGCACTCTGCGCCGGGGTGACCGGGATGCGTTGCGCGTCGATGTCCAGGCGCTCGCGCAGTTCGCGCAATTGCGCGCGCGCGGCGCGCAGGTCGGGCGAAGCGGGCGCGAGCTGGGCGGCGGCGGCGAGCAGCTTGTCGGCGGCTTCGGGATTGCTGTCGTCGATCGCCGCATTCGCCTGCACGACGAACGCCTGTGCGATCCGGCCCAGACCCTGCTTCGCGCGCGTGTTGTCGGGATCCTCCTTCAACACAGCGCTGAACAGCGCGAGCGCACTGTCGTCGGCGCCGGACAGATCGCCTGCGCGGATCTGCGCTTCGGCGCGATCGAGCGTGCCCTCGAGCGCAGCACGCGCGGCATCGCGCGCCTGCGCGATCTGGCCGAGCAGCTCCGGCAGACCCGGATACGCCGGCAGCACGCGCGCGATGTCGTCGCTGCGTGCAGATGCGCCGGCCACGTCCTTCGCCGCCAGCGCATGACGCGCCTGCGCAGCCAGCGCATCGGCGGATTTGCGCAGTCCCGCCTGGGCAAGCGCATTGTCCTTGTCGGCATCGAGCGCGCGCTGGTACAGCGCCGCGGCGCCATTGGCGCCGACGATGCGATCGGCATCCAGCGCGCTGCGCGCCTGGTCGAGCAGCTGGGCGGTCTCGGTGCCGCGCGACTCGGCCTGCTTCAGCGCCTGGTCGAGACGATCCACCTCGGCGCCGCCGCCGAGCAGCTCACGCGCGGTATCCAGCGAAGCGCGCGCAGCAGCGGCATCGCCTTGTCCGAGCTGCGCATCGGCGCGCGCCAGCAGTTGCTTGCCGACGGTCTCGACGCCGCGCCGCGCGCTGTCGTTGTCCGGGTCCTGCGCGCGCGCAGCGAGGAACAGTTCGCGCGCACTGTCGCCCTGGCTGCCGGTGAGATTGCCGGCATCGAGCGCGCGCTGCGCGCGCGACAGCGTGTCGTTGAATTCGGTGCGCGGCAGCAGCTGGCGCAGGCGGTCCTGATAGTGCCACGCGGCGAATGCGCCACCGGCCAGCAGTACGAACAGGATCGACGCCGCGCGGCCGCGATGCGATTCATGCGCGCGCGCCGGTCGCCGGCTCGACGCGGCGCCGCGATCGGCGCGCATCACCTCGTCGTCGGCCGCGGCGATGATCTGGTCGATGCGGCCGAGGCTCGGCTCCGCGCGATCGCGCCCGCCTGCTGCCACGAGCTGCGCCGGCGGCGTTGCGAACATGATCTGCGCATCCGCCGGCGCCATCGGGCGCCGATCTTCGCCCGCCATGCCGACCAGTTCGGGCAGCGCGCCGTCCTGCATGCGCCGTTCGATCTCGGCAATCGCCGCCGCGACTTCATTGCCGGTCTGGAAGCGATCCTCCGGCTGCTTGGCGAGCATGCGGTCGAGCAGCGGCTGCAGCGAGCCGAGCCGGTGCGGAAGTTCCGGCATCGGCGCGCTGACATGCATGATGCCGATCGCGAGCGAATCCTCGGCGTGATACGGCACCCGCCCGACCAGCATCTCGTGCAGCACGATGCCGAGGCTGTAGAGATCCGCACGGCCGTCGATCTGCCCGCCGCGCGCCTGCTCGGGACTCATGTAGTGGGGCGTACCGACGATCGCGCCGGTCCTGGTCATGCGCGGCGCGGCGTCGAGTGCGCGCGCGATGCCGAAGTCGGTCAGCGCAGAGGAGCCGTCATCGCGCAGCAGGATGTTGTCCGGCTTTACGTCGCGATGCACGAAACCCTTTTCCTGCGCATAGGCGAGCGCGCCGGCGATCTCGCGGATCACGCGCAACGCGAACGCGGGCTCGCGTGGAGTACCGTCTCTGGCGAGCACCGGGCCGCCGCCCAGGTACTCCATCGCGATGTAGTGATGGTCGTCCGCGCGGCCGACATCGTGGATGCCGACGACATGGCGATGATGCAGATGCGCGGCGATCTTCGCTTCGCGCAGGAAGCGCTCGCCGAAGTTGGGATCGGCGAGCAACGCTCGCGACATGACCTTCAGCGCGACCTCGCGGTCCACCGACTCCTGGACGGCCAGATACACCGTGGCCATGCCGCCGCGACCGAGTTGGCGCAGCAGGCGGTAACCGGGAATTTCAATCACGTTCCGCGTTCCTTCACTTCATTGCAGAATAGCATGGGGTGGAAAAACGGCATGTCGGACATCGCTCGTCGCGCTCGCCGGAACGACAACCGAACGGCGAAGCGCGTGGCCCTTCGTCTTCCGCGGCCGGTCTCACGTCACCCGCCGCGCCTCGATCACGTTCGGCACCGCCAGCAGCTGCGCGAGCAGGCCGCTGAGCTGACCGAAATCGCCGACACGCAGCGCATAGTGCATCTCGACGATGCCCTTGCGCGCATCGGCGCGTGCGTCGACCGCGACCACTTGCACGTTGGCGGCCGCGATCGCGGTGCTGACATCCTTGTGCAACCACTTGCGGTCGTAGCCCTTGACGACGATGTCGACGTTGTAGTCCACGCGGCGGCGCGTGCCCCACTCGACCGCGATCACGCGGTTGGCGTCGCGATCGCGCAAGGTCGCGAGCTGCGCGCAGTCGGCGCGATGCACCGAGACGCCGCGGCCACGCGTGATATAGCCGGTGATCGGATCGCCGGGCAGCGGCTGGCAGCAGCGCGCCAGCTGGCTCAGCAGGTTGCCGATGCCATCGATCACGATCGAGCTGCGATCGGTGTCCGGCGCGCGCGTCGGCGGCGCCGGCTCGGGCGTCTGTGCGCGTGGCGCGGTGATCTCGTGCAACGCGCGCGCGAGCTGGCCGGCGCTGACGTCGCCGAGCGCGAGCGCTTCGAGCAACTCGTCCACGCTCTTCAGCTGGAAGCGCCCGGGCAGGCCGTCCAGGCTCGCCGGCTGCAGGGCGAGGCGCTTCAGTTCGCGTTCGAGCAGCGCGCGGCCCGCGGCGAGATTCTGCGCCAGATCGACGCGCTTGAACCAGGCGCGCACCTTCTCTCGCGCGCGGTGCGTGGCCAGGAAACCGTGCTGGCTGGACAACCAGTCGCGGCGCGGCTCGATGGTCTTGCCGGTCAGGATCTCGACCCGCTCGCCGCTGGCCGGCTGGAACGTCAGCGGCACGATGCGCCCGTTGACCTTGGCGCCGCGGCAGCGATGGCCGACATCGGTGTGGATCGCATAGGCGAAGTCGAGCACTGTCGCGCCGCGGGGCAGATCGATGACCTGGCCCTTCGGCGTCAACAGATAGACGCGATCCTCGACGACCTCGGTGCGGAATCCGGCGAGCAGGGCCGCGTCGTCATCGCGCGCATCCTTCACCTCGAGCAGCTGGCGCATCCAGGCGATCTTGCGCTCGAAGCTCGCATCGGCGCCGCCGCCCTCCTTGTAGCGCCAGTGCGCGGCGACCCCGAGTTCGGCGTGGCGATGCATGTCTTGCGAGCGGATCTGCACTTCCAGCGTCCTGCCGTCCGGACCGATCACCGCGGTGTGCAGCGACTGGTACTGGTTGCCTTTGGGGCTTGCGATGTAATCGTCGAACTCGCCGGGAAGGTACGGCCACAACGTATGCACGACGCCGAGCGCGGCGTAGCAGCCGGCGAGATCGTCGACCAGCACGCGCAGCGCGCGCACGTCGTAGAGCTCGGAGAATTCCAGGCCCTTGCGCTGCATCTTGCGCCAGATCGAATAGATGTGTTTCGGCCGGCCCGCGATGTCGGCGCGGACACCGGCTTTCGTCAACGCCTCACCGAGCTCGGTCTTCGCCTTGGCGATCCAGCTTTCACGATCGCCGCGCCGCTCGTCGAGCAGCGTGGCGATGCGCCGATAGGTTTCCGGTTGCAGGAAACGGAATGCGAGATCCTCGAGTTCCCACTTGACCTGCCAGATGCCGAGCCGGTTCGCGAGCGGCGCGTGGATGTCCGCACTGAGCCGGGCCAGCGCACGCTGTTCAGGCTCGGGAGCGCGCACCGCCGCGCGCATGCTCACCAGCTGGCGCGCGAGCAGGATGAACACCACACGCAGGTCGCGGATGATCGCGAGCAGAAGACGGCGCAACCCCTCCGCATCGCTGGCGCCACCGTGTGCCGCGTACAGCGACCAGACCCGCTCGGCCGCGCGTTGGCCCTCGACCAGCGCATGCACATCGGGCGCGAACGCCGCGAGTTCGGCGGCACTCAACACCGCACCGCAACTGACGATCAGCGTATGCAGCACGCAGGCTGCCTGCGCCTCCTCGCCGACCCCCAGATCGCCGAGCAGATCGAGGGTCGCGACCAGTTCCGGCTGCGCCTCGATCCAGAGCGGATTCGACGCGCGCGCGGCGTGATCGAGTGCAAGCCGACAGGCGCGCAACGCAACGCCGCCGGGCGCGGCGCAGTTGGTTTGCATGGCCCATTGCGCGAGAACGGATGTGGCGTCAACCGGCATGTTCACGAATTGCACGATACAGGCGGGCGATGAACGCCGGAGATGGGCAGGCTTGCAATCCCGCGGTTGGCGTCCGCTGCTCAAGAAATCGGCGCCCGCAGGCGCCGATCAGGACCATCGTCAGCGGCGAGGAACGCGCGCTATTGACCGCTCATCCACGGGAAACCCGCTGAAGTCGGCATGAAGCCGAACGCGACGTCGTCGCCGATGAACGCGTCGCCGCTTTCGGCACTCAGCGCCGGATCGACCAGGACCGCGACGCCGACGACCGGCGTCGCGAGGTTCGTATGCGAACCCGATCCGATCTGGCGATTGATCACCACGTAGAACGAGGTCGCTCCGGGACCGACCGGCGGCGCGAACACCGAGAACGGAAAGTCCATCGCGCCGGTCATGGTGTAGCTGGTAGCGCCCGCAGCGGCGCAGGTGCCGGCGTTCAGCGCGGCCGGCGGCGTCGCATCCGCGAGGAAGCAGAAGTGACCATCGCCGAGGTAGGTCGAATCATAGGCATCACGCAGGACGGCATACGCGGCACCGGCAGAGCTGGCTGCATCGGCGGTCCGTGTCGGCAACTGGAAATGCGGCATAGCCGTCGGCGGCTGCGGACCGAAGCGCAGGTCGACGCGGAACAGGTACGTGAAGCTCACCCCGTCGCTCGCGGTCCACACCGTGCCGGAACGAACCGCGGGTGCGCTGGTGCCCGGACGAACGCCGGTCGCGGCCGCGCAAGCGGCAGTCTCGACCATTCGTGCGGGCTGGTTCGCGCTGGAGTAGCACGGATCGGTCGGCACCTGGGTCCAGTCCGGGGCGTTCCAGTCGAACGTGCCCTGCGGGATCCAGTTGATCAGGTGGCCGTAATGGGTCGCGGCGGCGGAATCTTCGCCGTTGTCGAAAATGCCGTCGGCGATGCCGCTCGGGAGTTCGCCCTGCGCGCCGACACCACGGCACACCAGGGTGGTCATGATGTTGCCGGCAGGATTGCGGTTGATGCTCAGCACGCTGCCGGTATAGGCGACCGAGGAAATATCGGAAGCCGTCGGCATGGCCCACGCATGCGCCGGAGAAAAGCTCTGGTCCTCATGCTTCGGGACGAAGGTCACGTTCCAGCTCGGCGGCGGCGGCGACGGCGGCGACGCTCCCGCCAGCACATTCGCGCAGAACAGGAAGCCGCTGGTGTAGACCGAGACCGTACTGGTCGGCGCAGCGGCCTGGTAGGTGATGCCCGACGTACCTGCGAGCGTGGGCGTCTGTACGCTGAGCGATTGTTGGTTGACCATCAGGCTCGCGGCGCTGACGGTCGGGATGGCGGCGCCGGACAACACGACGCCGGCGATGACATGACCTGCAAACTGCTTTACGGACATTCTCGGATTCTCTTGCCTGCAACCAATGGCCTTGGGGGATTGCCGGCTCGCTTCCGAACGCAACGCGGCAGGTTAATCAGCCGTTCATGACTGGGGCGCGGTCGCACCATGCCGTCGTCGGACCAAGCCCGGCGACGGCGTGCTACACTCGAACCCACTGTATTCTAACGGCTCGCGGGCTCGCGCGCACCTGTTAACTTCGTGCTACACAAGGATTTTTGCAGGTCCGGTCACAAACCGAAGCCCTGCCCATCAAACTATGCGCCCGATTTCCTGCCTCGCCGTGCTCCTGCTGACCGCCACCACCGTCGCCGGTGCCCAGACCCAGTCGCCGACGCTCGAGGAGCGCATGTCGCAGGCGGAATTCCGCGCAGCCGGCCTCGACAAACTTTCTCCACAGGAATTGCAGCAGCTGAATGCGTGGCTCGACGCACACGGTGGCTCGAAGACGGAGTACGTGAATTCGAGCGGCAGCGCGGTGTTCTACCCGAACGAATCGGCCCGCGACACCATCGAGGGTCATATCGAAGGCGCGTTCATCGGTTGGCGTGGCAAGACCGTCTTCACCCTGGACAACGGCCAGGAGTGGCAGCAGGCCGAATCGGGCGTGTACGACGCCGGCAAGTTCGCCAATCCCGGTGTCAAGATCAAGCCGATGCTGCTCGGCAGCTGG
>JBIODY010000119.1:0-7050 GCA_044445505.1 Lysobacterales bacterium | reverse complement strand
GGCGCCCCGTACGGGCTGGCGAAGGCTGCGCTGCACCAGCTCACGCGCAATCTCGCCTGCGAATGGGCCGACGACGGCATCCGCGTCAACGCGGTCGCGCCGTGGTACATCCGCACCCAGCGCACCGAAGGCCCGCTCGCGGACACCGACTACCTGGAGGAAGTGCTGGAACGCACGCCGATCGGCCGCATCGGCGAGCCGGAGGAAGTCGCGTCAGCGGTCGCGTTCCTGTGCCTGCCGGCGGCAAGCTACATCACCGGCGAGTGCATTGCCGTGGATGGGGGGTTTTTGCGCTACGGGTTTTGAACCCCAGAGCTTGCGCAGCCCGGCTTTCGCTGGAATGACGAGCCTTGAGTTGTTCAAACGCTCTCAGGAGGATTGAGACGTGCGTTGCGGCACAGGGCATCAACAGCCGAAAACGGCGAGTTCGTGACCGCGTTCGGCGTTAGCATGAACGCATGCCGCAACCCGCCCACACCTGCGCGCTCGATCACCGCATCTGCGAACAGGCCCGCCTGACCCGCGATGCGCGTTTCGATGGACTGTTCTTCACCGCAGTCACCTCGACCGGCATTTATTGCCGGCCAGTGTGCCCGGCGCCGGCGCCGAAAGCGCAGAACATCCGCTACTACGACAGCGCAGCGGCGGCGTCCGCGGCCGGCTTTCGGCCGTGCCTGCGCTGCCGGCCGGAGGCCGCGCCGGGTTCGCCGCTGCATCGCGCGAAGAGCGAACTGGTTGCCGGCGCACTGCGGCTGATCGAGCAGGGCGCACTCGATGACGGTTCGCTTCCCGAACTGGCTACGCGCGTCGGCATCGGCGAGCGTCATCTGCGTCGCGTCTTTGCGGAAGAACTCGGCGCGAGCCCGCTCGATGTCGCGGCGACGCGGCGCCTGCTGTTCGCGAAGCAGCTGCTCGGCGAGACCGCGCTGCCGATGACCGCGATCGCGCAGGCGGCCGGCTATGCGAGCCTGCGTCGCTTCAACGCGGCATTCAGTGCGGCGTACGGCAAACCGCCGCGCGAGATCCGGCGCAGCCGCGCGGCGGACGCGAACGGCGCATCCGCGGACGAACTCGTGCTGCGCCTGCCGTATCGCGCGCCTTACGACTTCGCGCATCTGCTGGAGTTCTACGCACGGCGCACGATTCCCGGCGTCGAGATCGTCGATGCAGACGGCTATCGGCGTAGTTTCGTGATCGATGGCGTGCCGGGCTGCTTCGCGGTGGCGCCGATACCGGGCGATTCCGCGCTCGCGTTGCGCGTGCATCATCCCAAGAGCAGCGCGCTTGGGCTCATCGCAGCGCGCGTCAAGCGCATGTTCGATGTCGATGCGGACCCGCGCGCACTCGGCGCCGCGTTCCGGCGCAGTGAATTGATGAAACCGCTGATCCGGCGCTGGCCGGGACAGCGCCTGCCCGGTGCCTGGGACGGTTTCGAACTCGCGGTGCGTGCGGTACTCGGCCAGCAGATCAGCGTCGCGGCTGCGCGCACGCTCGCCGCACGTGTCGCCGCGACTTACGGCACACCGTTCGTGGAAGGTGCGGCGACCGGATTGAGCGCGCTGTTCCCGACGCCGCAGGCACTCGCCGGCGCGCCGCTCGAGCAGCAGGGCATCACGCGTGCACGCGCGGCGACGATCCGCGGATTGGCGCAGGCGGTATTGGATGGTCGTGTGCAGTTCCGTGCCGAGCAGCCGCTCGCGGCGTTCGAGAATGACTTGGTTGCGCTGCCCGGCATCGGTCCGTGGACCGCGCACTACATCGCGATGCGCGCGCTCGCGCAGCCGGATGCGTTTCCAGCGGCGGACCTGATCCTGCGCCGCTCTGCAGGCGAGGGTCGGACATTGAGTACGCGCGAACTGGAAACCTTGAGCGAGGAATGGCGGCCGTGGCGTGCGTATGCGGTGATGCTGCTTTGGAGAAATTCATGAGAATCCGCGACAATCCGATGCCGTTCGATTTCGTCGCGGCGGAAGAACACCGCACAGGCCCGATGGACTACGACTATCTCGAAACTCCAATCGGCCGCCTGCTGCTGGCCGCAGATGAGCATGGTCTGCGCTGCATCGAATTTCCGCGCGCGGATCAGGGCGGACGCATCGGTCGCGACTGGCGACGCGGCCGTCGCCATCTCGGCGCCGCGATCGAACAACTCGAAGCATATTTCTCCGGGAGCCTGCATGCGTTCGATGTCGCGCTCGCGGCGCGCGGAACGGATTTTCGCAAGACGGTCTGGAACGAACTCGTGCGCATTCCGTACGGCGAGACGATCAGCTATGGCGAACTGGCACGACGCATCGGCGATCCGACCGCGAGTCGCGCGGTCGGCGCGGCGAACGGCGCGAATCCGCTGCCGATCATCGTGCCCTGCCATCGCGTGATCGGCAGCAATGGCAAGCTGACCGGCTTCGGCGGCGGCTTGCCGACCAAGCAGTGGTTGCTCGAGCACGAGCGGCGCCATGCGCCGCGGCCGGTTCTCGCACTGGTTCCCTGATGGCGCGCTCAGCAACCCCGCAGACGTTCGCGCAGGCTGGATTGCTCCTGCTTGAGCTGCGCCTCGGTATCGCTGAACGCGCGTTTCAAGCGCTGTGCGAGGTCTTCGAGCTGGCTGCGCAGGTACGTGCACGCTTCCGGTGGCTCGGCATGGTGGCATTGATCCTCGACCCAGACATAGCTGCCGGCAAGCGGCATCTGGTCCGCCGGCAGAGTCGGAATCTGGCGCAGGCCGGGCGCCGATACGCCGATGCCGTTCCTGCCGCCATAGGCTTCGGCAAGACTCTGCCCCGATCCACCGAGCATGCCGAACGGCACCGCCTGGCGGCTGCCGATGCCATCATCGCTGAGATAGCGGCTGCCGTCGTATCGCGTGCACAGGAAGAAATCCGGCGCAGGCGCGCGCGGCGCAGCGCCAGTGGCCGCTATCGGGGCCGGCCCCGCCGCAGGCGCATCCGCGTCGGTCGGCGCGATCGGCAGGTCAGGCGCCGGCGCCGGCGCGTCGGCCAGATGCACGATGCTCTGCTGCTGCGCCGCTGTGCAGGGCTGGTCCTGGAAACTCACGCCATGCGCATTTGCGCAGCGGTAAACATCGACCGCGACGGCGGGTTCGCACGTCGAGAAGATCAGCAGGCCGGCCAGGGTGTTGGCTAGAATCGGAGCGCAGCGCATGCGCGTATCTTATGCACCGGCATGGACCGGCGCGCGTGCCGCCGCACTGGACGTCGCCGCGCCTGCGGCTGCAACGGGGGTTGTGCTGCATGGAGTCCGGGAAACATCGCGATGTGCAGCCATCTGATCGATTCCGCCAACGCCACCGAGGCCGGGCCGACCGTAGCGACCGGATCGCGCCGTCGCGGGTATGCGTGGTCACGTGTCGCTGGCGCGGATCTTGCCCCGTCCGCGCAACCGTTGCCGGGCGAGGTCTCGTGAAGTCGACACATTCAGCAACATCCGCCTGGCCGCGCGCGATCGTCCTGCTGGCGTCGTTGCTGGTCGCTTGCAGCGCCTGGGCCCAATCCGTGCCGATCGTGGTCAAGCGGCTGGACCGCGACGTGCCGGCGGCCGAAGCGGTGCAGGCGACTGCGGGTGGCTGCGCCGCCGATTTCGTGACCCAGCCGTACGCGGCGATCACGCCGTCGCGCGAGCACGCGGTCTGGTACTGCCTGCGTCTGCCGACCGACTGGAATCAGGAGCATTCGCCGCTGCTCAGCATTTCCGATCCACAGGGGTTGACCGTCGATGCGTTCGTGCCGCCGCACTACCGCGACGTGCGCTACAACGTCTATGACGCGCTCACGGAACCCGGTTTCACGCGACACGCACTGGTGATAGAGCTGCCGGACGCGCTCAACGCGGCGACTCCGATCTTCCTGCGCGTCGCGCCGGAACGCGCGATTCCGCGGCGTCTCGAAATCGCCGGCATCGCCGATGCGCGAGCCGCGGATCTCGTGCATGCGCGGCTCGACGTGCTGTTCCCGGCGATCCAGCTCGCGACCGTGCTGGTCATGCTCAGCTTCTTCGTCGTGCTGCGCGAACGCATGTACGGTTACTTCGTCGGGCATGTGCTGTTTCTGGTGCTCTATGAGCTGTACGCGTTCGGCATCGCTTTCGAGCTTGCGCCGTTCGACCTGTTGGCCCCGTTCGGTGCGCGCCCGGCCTGGTTCTGCGCCGCGATCGCGGCCCTGCTGCTGCTGCAGTTCTCCAGCGAGTTTCTCGAGTCGAAACGTTGCGCACCGCGGCTCGACCACCTGCTCGCCGCGTTACGCTGGCCACTCGGCCTGATCGCCATCTGCACGTTCCTCCCGGTGCTGTCATCGGGTTGGTGGCTCCAGGACTCGCTCGCGCTGATCCTGCTCGTGCTCTCGCCGTTGCTGATTGCGGTCGGCTTGTTGGCGTGGCAATACGGCGGCCGGCGGGGCGGGTTTTATCTTTGCGCATGGATTCCGGGCCTGTTGTTCGTGACCGTGCGCGCGATACAGCTGATCCTGCAATGGCCGCAGCCGGACTGGCTCGAGTTCGCCTTGCCGGCTGCGTTCGCGTCTTCCAGCGTCGTGCTGTCGTTCGGTCTGGCCGACGACACGCTGTCGATCCGTCACGAACGCGATATCGCGCATCGCCTCGCCGAACATGATGTGCTCACCGGCGTGCTGAACCGGCGCGCGATCCTGGCCCATCTGCGCAACGCATTCCGGCACGCGCGCGAATCGGACGAGCCGCTTTCGATATTGTTTCTCGATCTCGATCACTTCAAGCGGGTCAACGACGGCTACGGTCATCGCGCCGGCGACCAGTGCCTGCGCGCGGTGATCGCGCCCATATCGCGCGAGTTGCGCCAGGGCGATGCCCTCGGGCGCTACGGCGGCGAGGAATTCCTGATCGTGTTGCCCGGAGCGGTCGCTGCGAACGCGGAGGTTGTCGCCGAGCGCATCCGCGGCAGCGTGCAGGCGATGCCGCTGCTCGTGTCCGGAACGCGTATCGGCCTGACCGTCAGCATCGGTGTCGCCACCCGGGATGCCGAGACCGGGACGCCGGAAGACCTGATCGAATGCGCGGATGCGGCGCTGTACCGCTCCAAGGCCGAAGGCCGCAACCGGGTCACCACGCATCCGGCGTCAGCGTCGCCGCGGGTGTTCACGACGGGAGTGTGAGCGGACGCGAACCGGCGCTCAGCGCGCACGGTCCATGCCGACCGGCAGTTGAGCCAGTCGCTGCTGTTCCGCGCTGTCGAACCATGCGCGATCGTCGAGAAACGCGTCGAGCATCGGGCTCGCATCGTTGCCCCAGAACAGCGCGTCGGCGACGCGCACCGTCGGCACGCCGAATACGCCATCGGCGATCGCCGCTGCGGTATTCGCGCGCAGCGTGTCCTTGATCGCCGAGCTGGCGATCGCCGCCGCGACATCGTCGATGCCGAGGGCAGCACCGACCGCGGCGAGTTCCAGCGCGTTCGAGCCGCTGTTTCCGTCGCGCCAGATGTGTTCGAAGATCGCCTGCACTGCTTCCCAGCCCGCGCCGGCCGCGAGGCACAGCCGCAGCGCCGCGAGTGGATTGAACGGATGCGCCGGCGGGAAGCGCAGCCTGATGCCGGTGCGTTCGGCCTGCCATTGCACGAAGCGGTAAGTGAAGGCGCGTTTGGCAGGAATCTCGGCGGGTCCGAGCTGGCCGTGATGCGCGAGCACGGCGCCGAACACGATCGGTCCGGGCACGATCGCGAGGCGTTCGCGCAGCGCGAGCATGGTTGGCAGCTGCAGGTAGGCGAACGGCGAGACGAAGTCGAAGTACCAGGTCGCGTTCATGGCGTCCCGATGCGGCGTGGAAGCTCAGGATAACGCCACGGCGGACTACGCGCCCGACCGCAGGCGTCGGCGCGATGCGGTCGTGATGCGCGCGCCGCCGCGGCGTTGCGGTGCGCGATCAGTGCAGGGTCTTGTAGGTCTGCGCGTCGAAAGCATCGACCGCGATGACCTCGTCGCGTGCGTCGCGTGCTTCGTTGAGCAGGTCGTATTCGGCACCGCTGATCACGCCCGCGGCGACGCCCAGGTCGTCGAGCATGTAGCCGGGTGCGCGATCGAGGCGACCGGCGCGTACTGCGTCGCGCAGCTTCGTCTCGATCGGGATCGCGCGCACCGCCTTGTCGAGCGCCGCCTCGAGCGCACCGAGACCGGGGTCGTCCGCCGGCGGTACGAATACGTCGGCGGTGAGCGTCCGGCGCGCGTCGCGGTCTTCGAGAATGTCGCGGGCGACTTCGCTGCCGAGGCGATCCGACGGCAGCCGGAACCGCGCGCCGAGCGGAAAGATCGCCAGCTTCAGCAGTACCGCGGCCCAGCGCACCGGCAAGTTGTCGAGCACGCCGATCAGCGCTTCCTGGATGCGATGGAGACACAATTCGGTCGACCAGCAGGCGAGCGCGTAGTTCGATCGCGTCTTCGGCTCGTCGTGGTAGCGCTTCAGCGCGCAGCTGGCGAGATACAGATACGCGAGCGCATCGGCGAGCCGTCCGGACAGCTTCTCGTGACGTTTCAACGAACCGCCGAGCACGCCCATCGCGGTATCGGAGACGATCGTGAACGCCGCCGAGAAGCGCGACAGATGCCGGTAATAGCGCGCGGTGTCGGCGACCTGCGGTGCGTGCGCCAGCCGCGAACCGGTCAGCGCGAGGAGTTTCGCGCGAATCGCGCGCGTGGCGAACAGGTTCACGTGGGCGAAGATCGCACGATCGAACGCGTCGAGATCGTTGCGCGCGACCGCGTCGATCTCCTTGTGCACGAACGGGTGGCAGCGGATCGCACCCTGTCCATAGACGATCATCGTGCGGGTCAGGATGTTCGCGCCTTCGACGGTGATGCCAATGGGCACCGCGTCCCATGCGCGTGCGAGCGCGTTGCGCGGGCCGCGCTGGATCGCCGAGCCGGCACGGATGTCCATCGCGTCGCCGATCACCTGGCGCATCGCGTCGGTGAGATACGCCTTGCAGATGTTGCCGATCACCGCCGGCTTCTCGCCGGCATCGAGCGCACCGCAGGTCAGGTTGCGTGCGGCGGTCATCAGGTAGGTGAG
>JBIODY010000118.1:0-7108 GCA_044445505.1 Lysobacterales bacterium | reverse complement strand
TGATCATCCTGCTGATCGACGAGCGTCCCGAGGAAGTCACCGAGATGCAGCGCGGTGTGCGCGCCGAAGTGGTCGCCTCGACCTTCGACGAGCCCGCGGTGCGCCACGTGCAGGTCGCCTAGATGGTGATCGAGCGCGCCAAGCGCCTGGTCGAGAACAAGAAGGATGTGATCATCATGCTCGACTCGATCACGCGCCTGGCGCGCGCGTACAACACCGTGGTGCCGAGTTCCGGCAAGGTGCTGACCGGCGGCGTCGACGCGAATGCACTGCAGCGCCCAAAGCGTTTCTTCGGCGCCGCGCGCAATGTCGAGGAAGGCGGTTCGCTGACGATCATCGCGACCGCGTTGATCGACACCGGCTCGAAGATGGACGAGGTGATCTACGAGGAGTTCAAGGGTACCGGCAACATGGAAGTGCACCTGAACCGGCGCATCTCGGAAAAGCGCGTGTATCCCTCGATCGACATCAACCGCTCCGGCACGCGTCGCGAGGAACTGCTGATCGAACCGGATCAGCTGCAGAAGATCTGGATCCTGCGCAAGCTGCTGCATCCGATGGACGAGCTCGCCGCGATGGAGTTCATGCTCGACAAGATGAAGAACACCAAGACCAACGACGAGTTCTTCGGGTCGATGAAGCGCGGTTGAGGGTCGCACAATTCGACGCAGATGAAAAAGGCCGGCGCATGCCGGCTTTTTCATTCCAGTTCCGTCTGGAATGCGCCTGCAGGAGCGCACCCTGTGCGCGAACCTCGTGGCAATGGCGTCCCGGCGCCCACAGGGTGGGCTCCTGCAAAAGCAATCCAGAGTGTTGCGCCGCCCTCAGCGTGGTGTGCGCGGCGGCGACCAGCGTTCGAGCGCTTCACGGGTGCGCTTGCGACCCAGCTCGATCAATTCCTCGGCGCGGTGGAATTCGTAGAATGCGCTCGCGTTGCGCGGGATCGTGATCAGCAGATCCGGCGGTTGCGCGGCGAGCTTCAGGCGCGTGATCGTTTCCTGCACGACGTCGAGCGAGCGCGCGAACAGTTCGAACGCACCCGGCTCGTGCTCCGCCGCGCGGCGCTCGCGTTTCTCCATCAGCGATTCGACGAATTCGGCGACGCGGCGGCGATAGCCCGCACGCTGCGGGTCCGCCGGCGCGGCTTTCGCGCCATCCGGCAGCATCTCCGGCGTCGCCTGGCCGGCCCTGCCCTGATCCTCCGCCGACGCCATCCCATGCGCAACGAACCCATGCAGCGGTTCGGCCGGCGCGTTCACGTCGACCGCGATCGTCGCGTCGGTGAGATCGCGCAGGGTCGGCGAGACCGGCAATGGATTCAGCAGACCGCCATCGACCAGCAAGCGGCCTTGGTAGTGATACGGGCGCAGCACGGTCGGGATCGCGATCGACGCGCGGATCGCGTCGAACAGCGGGCCGCGCGAGAACCAGACCTCGCGCTGCACATCGAGATCGACCGCGACCGCGGTGTACGGAATCGGCAGATCCTCGATATCGGTGTCGCCGATCAGGTGGCGCAACACGCCGATGATGCGATCGCCCTTGATGAAGCCGCCACCGGACAGGGTCCAGTCGAGCAGGCGCAGCACGTCGAAGCGCTGCAGCGAACGCGCCCAGTCGCGGTAGACGTCGAGCTTGCCGGCCGCGTAGACACCGCCGACCAGCGCCCCCATCGAGCTGCCGGCGATCGAACGGATCGCGAAACCCTGCGCTTCCAGTTCCTCGATGACGCCGATATGCGCATAGCCGCGCGCGCCGCCGGAACCGAGCACCAGTGAGATCTCGACCTGGTGCGCGGGAGACTCCTGCGGCGGCGCCGGCAGCGCGGTCGGCTCTTCGTTCGTCATGCCTGATCCTGGTACGCGCCGAGCGCGAGCTGCAACAGGATCTTCATTTCCTCGCGCAAGGATACCGGCGCGACAATCTCGGCATCGGGACCGTACTTCAGCACGTCCATCAGCAGCTCGCGCGAATTGGAATAGGGAAGCTTCAGCTCGTAGCGGCCGTCGGGCAGGCGTGCACCCTGCTGCTGCGAGTGCCAGTGCTCGTCGGCGACCCAGCGCGCCGCATGCGGCGAGAAGCGCAGGGTCGCCCATGCCTTCGGCGCGCCGGAAAAAATACCGTAGCTCGAGGCGAGATGCGCATCGAGTTCGCCGCCCTCGCGGTCGAGCGCGGCTTCGTCCTGCGCCCGCGGCTCGCGGATGCGATCCAGCGCGAAGCTGCGCAGCGCATCGCGGCTGTGGTCCCAGGCGTCGAGATACCAGTTGTCGCGATAATGGGCGAGGCGTTGCGGCGAGACGACGCGCTCGGTCAACGCATCGGTGGAGCGCGCGCGATAGCGGAATTTCAGCCGCTGCCGGTTCAGCAGCGCGCTGGCGACGACGCGAAAGGCTGCCTGATCGAGCGCGCGCGCGCCACTGGCAAGCACGCGGATGCGCTCGATCGGCAGCGCGCGTCCGCTCGCATGATCGGACAACAGGCGCTCGATGCGCGCGCGGAACGGCGCCAGCGCGCCGGCCAGCACGCCCGGATCCGAACGACTGAGCAGCTCGTTCAGCGCGAGCAGCGCGGCCAGTTCCTCGCTGGTCAGCCACAGTCCCGGCAGTTCGAAACGCTCGGCCTCGTCGGCGGCGTAACGCACCGCCGCCTCATCGCCCTCGCCGCTCTCGATCGGCGCACCGAGCGCGTCGCGCAGGAACGCGATATCGCGGTACAGCGTCGCGCGCGAGCAACCGAGTTCATCCTTCAATCGCCCGAACGGCACCGGATAGCGCGCCGCCTTCAGGGTGCGATGCAGGGTCAGGATGCGTTCGTAGCGGTCCATGGGCTTGTCGCGGACGGGTGCCGTTTTGCGTAAGGTGTATGGACAATGCCGAAGTCCCTAGTGTGTCACACCGGCCGTTCGACCATCACCCATCCGAGGATCCTCATGCACCCGATCACCAAGATACTGGCCGGCGCGCTACTGGCGCTGTTCTGCACTGCCGCGGCAGCGACGCCGAAAGACGATTTGCATGCGGCGTTCACGCAGTTCATGAAGATCCACAGCTTTCGCGCGACCGTCACCGACCTCAAGAAGAGCGAGCAGATTTCCACAATGGAATATGTAGCGCCGGACCGCTACCGCATGAAGACCGCGGATGGCCCGTCGCAGATCATCGTCGGCGACGCGATGTACATGGACATGGACGGCAAGCTGACCCGGCTGCCGATTCCCGGGGTCAGCAAGCTGACCTCACGCTACCGGAACGAGGACTTCCTGCACGAGATCGAGGGCGGCATGACCGTCACCGCACTGCCGGACGAGGTCGTCGACGGCGAATCGGCGAAGGTCTACGCGTACACGATGACGCAGCCGATCAAGTCCGACGCGAAGGCGTGGATCTCGGTCAAGACAGGTCTGCCGATCCAGGTCGAGTCGATCGGCAGCTTCATGGGCCATACCTCGACGACACGCATCCACTACTCGAACTTCAACGATCCGGCGATCCATATCGACGCGCCGAATTGATCGCGGGATGACTCCGGAGTCGTGGGAGCAACTGCAGGGTGGACCTCGGCCCACCCCACGCGCCACGGCAACCATCGGTGGGCTGAAGCCCACCCTACGCGTTGCGCGAACGAACACCATCCCACCCGACCCTGCGGCCACTCCCACGGGTTCCGCCTCGCGTTCAAGGCGCCGCCCCAGCGCAGCACGGCAAAATTCTGGCCGGCGTGCGTCCTTCACGTGGAGCATCCGCTACCATGGCGTTCTGCATCGCGCCGCCGCGGCGCGATGCATCATGCCGAAATCGCACACGCGCCGATGCCGCACGCCCACCTGAATCTGAATCTGCCGACCGGCGATGAGGTCAAGACCACGACCTGCTACATGTGCGCGTGCCGCTGCGGCATCCGCGTGCATCTGAAGAACGACCGCGTCCGTTACATCGACGGCAATCCGAAGCATCCGGTCAACCAGGGCGTGATCTGCGCGAAGGGATCGGCCGGGATCATGCAGCACTATTCGCCGGCGCGGCTGTCCAAGCCGCTGCTGCGCGTCGGCGAGCGCGGCGCGCGCGCGTTCCGCGAGATCGAGTGGGAAGAAGCGCTGACGCTGGCAACGCAGTGGCTCGGCGACATCCGCGCGCGCGATCCCGATCAGCTCGCGTTCTTCACCGGCCGCGACCAGTCGCAGGCGCTGACCGGTTGGTGGGCGCAGCAGTTCGGCACGATCAACTACGCCGCACACGGCGGCTTCTGCTCGGTCAACATGGCCGCGGCCGGCATGTACACTTTCGGCGGCAGCTTCTGGGAATTCGGCGAGCCTGACTGGGAACTCACCAAGTACCTGATGCTGTGGGGCGTCGCCGAGGACCACGATTCCAATCCGATCAAGCTCGGCCTCGGCAAGCTCAAGGCGCGCGGTGCGAAGATCGTCTCGATCAATCCGGTGCGCACCGGCTATGGCGCGATCGCCGACGAATGGGTGCCGATCAATCCGGGCAGCGACGGCTTGCTCGCCGGCGCGTTCATCCATGAATTGCTGCGTAGCGACCGCGTCGACCTCGATTACCTGGTGCGCTACACGAATGCGCACCATCTGGTGATCCGCGCGCCGGGTGCGGCGGATGATGGATTGATCGCGCGCGATGCGGATGGGAATGCGTTGTGCGCGGCGCGCACCACTTCTTCCCTTCCCCTGCGTAGCGCGGGAAGGTGTCCGGAGGACGGAAGGGGGCTCTCTCTCGAGCCTGACGCGGCCGAACACCATCCCCACCCCAACCCTCCCCTTGAAGGGGAGGACTTCAGAATCGCGCGTGCCGATGCGATCGACATCGCGCCGCTGATCGTCGGCGACTACACGCTGCCGGACGGGCGCAGTGCGGTTCCGGCATTCCAGTTGTTTGCCGAACGTTTCATGGGCGACGAATACGCACCCGACACGGTCGCCGCGCGTTGCGGCGTGGCCGCCGACACGATCCGCCGCCTCGCGCGCGAACTCGCCGAAACCGCGTTCGACCAGGCGATCACGCTCGAGCAGCGCTGGACCGATAGTCACGGCCGCGAGCATGCGCAGATGATCGGCCGCCCGGTCGCGATGCATGCGATGCGCGGTATCGCCGCACACGCGAATGGCTTCCACACCTGCAGGACCCTGCATCTGCTGCAGATGCTGCTGGGCGCGATCGACACGCCGGGCAGTTTCCGCTACCAGCCGCCGTATCCGAAGTCCGCGCCGCCGGCGAATCGTCCGGGGAAATCGCGCAAGGACGACGGCACGCTCGATGCGGGTCCGCTCGGCTATGTGCATGCGCCGGAAGATCTGGTCGTGGACGCCGGGGGCAAGCCGCGACGCATCGACAAGGCGTTCTCGTGGGAACACCCGTTTGCCGCGCACGGCATGCTGCAGAACGTGATCGCGAATGCCTGCGCCGGCGACCCGCAGCGCATCGACACCCTGTTCCTGTTCATGGCGAACATGGGCTGGAATTCGGCGATGAACACCAGCGCGACGCGCGACATGCTGTGCGAGCGCGACCCGGCCAGCGGCGAGTACCGCATTCCGCACATCATCTACGCCGACGCCTACGATTCGGAAACCGTCGCGTTCGCCGACCTCGTGCTGCCGGACACGACCTACCTGGAACGTCACGATTGCATCAGCCTGCTCGATCGGCCGATCTCGGACGCGGATGGCGCGAGCGACGCGATCCGCCGCCCGGTCGTGCAACCCGATCGCGATGTGCGCCCGTTCCAGGACGTGCTGCTCGATCTCGGCGCGCGCCTGAAGCTGCCGGGTCTCGTCGATGCCGGCGGCGGCGCACGATATCCGCGCGGCTATGCGCAATACATGGTCGAACACGAACGCGCGCCCGGCGTCGGCCTGCTCGCCGGGTGGCGTGGCAGCGACGGCTCGCAGGCCGCGATCGGCGCGCCCAATCCCGCGCAACTCGAACGCTACATCGAGCACGACTGCTTCTGGCGCCGCGAGATTCCCGCCGCGGGGCGCTACTACAAGATGGCCAACCGCGACTATCTGGAATGGGCGAAGGCGCTCGGTTTCGTCGGCTCGACGAAGCCGATCGTGTTCGAGTTCTATGCCGAAACGCTGCAACGCTTCCGGCTTGCCGCGCAAGGACATGGCGCGATGCAACCGCCGGAGCATGACCGCAAGCGCGTCGCGCGCTATTTCGATCCGTTGCCGTTCTGGTACAAGGATCTGGACGACGGTGAAGCCACCGTTCGTCCCTCAGTCTCCAGAGCTGATGAGGAAATCGACGGGCTGGCACGGAGTCGAGTTTTTCCTTCCCCTGCGCAGCGGGGGAAGGTGCCGACTGCGGAGGCAGGATGCCGAAGCGAACGGCGAAGCCGGCCCGAAGGGCGTGCCGCAGGAGCGGCACGTAACGCGGAAGGGGGGGCTCCAGATCCTGCTGTTGCGTTGGAAAAGCGCCCCCTTCAGCCCTCCGGGCAGCTTCCCCCGCTGCGCAGGGGAAGCGAAAGCACAATTCACAGCCCCTCAGCCCTCAGTCCTCAGCCCTCAGCACAGCACTTCAATCTCAGCGCGATCACCCAGCGCCCGATGTTCATGTATCACTCGTGGGGTTCGCAGAACCGGTGGCTGCGCCAGATCGCGGCGCGCAACTATCTGTACTTGCATCCGCACACGGCCGCGGCGAACGGCGTCGCGGACGAGGACTGGATCTGGCTGAGGAGTCCACGCGGGCGCATCCGCGTGCAGGCGAAGCTGCATGCCGGAACCGCGCCGGGGACGGTGTGGACCTGGAACGCGATCGGCAAGCACAAGGGCGCGTGGAAGCTGAATCCTGATGCACCCGAGGATGTCGACGGCTTCCTGCTCAACCACCTGATCGACGAATCGCTGCGCGCGCAGGACGGGCAGGCGCGTTACGCGAATGCGGATCCGGTCACTGGCCAGGCCGCCTGGTTCGACCTGCGCGTGTGCATCGAACCCGACCTCGCCCCGCGAACGCCGGGCCACCGCATCGAGATCGCCGCGCACGGAGCCGCTGCGTGACGCCACCGGCCCGGACGACGCCCGCGATCGTGATCGGCTATCCGGCCGACACCATGGTCTACTATGCCGATGGCCATCGCCACACCG
>JBIODY010000117.1:0-7166 GCA_044445505.1 Lysobacterales bacterium | reverse complement strand
GCGAAAGATGGATCGCCGCCGGCATGTAGCTGTCGGTCTCGTTGGTCGCATAACCGAACATCTTGCCCTGGTCGCCGGCGCCGTGTTCCTCGGGGGTCTTGCGATCCACGCCGCGGTTGATGTCCGGCGACTGCTTGCCGATCAGGTTCAGCACGCCGCAGGTCGCACCGTCGAAGCCGACTTCGCTGGAGTTGTAGCCGATGTCGAGGATGACCTTGCGGGTCAACGCCTCGAGGTCGATCCATGCGCTGGTCGTGACTTCGCCGGCGACGATCGCGACGCCGGTCTTGACCATCGTTTCGCAGGCCACGCGCGCGCGCTTGTCCTGGGCGAGGATCGCGTCGAGCACGGCATCGGAGATCTGGTCGGCGACCTTGTCCGGATGGCCTTCGGAGACCGATTCGGAAGTGAAAAGGGTGCTGCTCATCGCGGCATATATCCTTCAATACGGATGGATGGATAAATCAAGGGCGCGCATCATACACGGCGCGCATGGCGATTTCAGCATGCGAGCTGAACGGGCCGACTCACGAGCTTAGCCGGGCGGCGGTCGGTGGCAGCATGCGCGCGCCGCGCGGTTGCGCACCGGCGGCGTCTCAGGTCCATTCGCTCGGCGCTTCGCGGCGGTTGTCGTGCTTCATCCGGACCACGCAGAAGCGCTGGCCGGTCGGCGCCTGCATGACCCACCAGCGCTTGACGTAGGCGATCCGCTTCGCGCCGAGCGCTTCCAGCCGCGCGGCTTCGGCATCGATGTCGTCGGCTTCGATGTCCAGGTGCACGCGCGAGGGATGTTCGACCTTCTGCACCTCGATATGCAGGCCGCCCGGCGCGTCGCCGAACTCGGCGTATTGGCCGCCGCCGCCGGAATCCGGGTCGGCAATCTCGAGGCCCAGCGCTGCGCTCCAGAATTTTGCGGCGGCGGCGAGGTCACCGGTCCGGCAATCGATGATGAAACCGGCAAGGCGGCTGCGGTGGGTCATGGATCGCGCCCTCAGGTCGCCAGCGCCAGATCGTCGAGCATCGCCTTCAGGAAGCGCGCCGCCTCGCCGCCGGTGGCGGCGCGGTGGTCGAAGGTCAGCGACAACGGAATCACCCGATGCGATTCAAAGCCGCCCATGACCGGGGTTATCTGATGACGGCCCTTGCCGGCCGCGATGATCGCGACGCACGGCGGCACCACGATCGGCGTCGCGTAACGGCCGGCAAACATGCCGAAGTTCGACAGCGAAATCGTGTAGCCGGAGAGTTCCGACGGCGGAATGCTGCGGTCCTCGACCTGGGTACGCAAGCGATTGACCGCGGCGCGCACGCCCGCCGCATCGAGCACGTCGGCATTGCGCAGCGCCGGCACGAACAGGCCATCGTCGGTGTCGACCGCGATGCCGATGTCGACCTGCGGATGCAGGGTGCGGGTCAGGTTTTCGCCGTCGAACCAGGCGTTCAATGCCGGCACCGCCTTGCAGGCGCGCACGATCGAGCGCACCAGGCGCCCGGTGATGTCATTGCCGGGCAGCCAGGCATGGATGTCCGCATCGTCGCTCAGCATGGTCGGCACGACCGCGGCATGCGCGGCCGCCATCACGCGCGCCATGTTGCGGCGCACGCCCTTGAGTTGTTCCGGCTGGCCGCTCGCGTGCACGGTCGGCGGCGTCGTGCGCATCGGCTTGCCAGCCGCGGACAAGGCGGTGCGCTGGGCGGCGGCGATCCCGACCGTAGGAGCGGCGGAAGCCGCGATGCTTCTGGCTTCGTCGCGAACGGGCTTTGCGCCTGCCGGCGCTCCTGCAGGAGCCCCGAGTTTCGCCGTTCCCGCCGCTGCGGCGTCCTTCACGTCCTTGAGAGTCACCACGCCACCCGCGCCACTCGGGCTCACACGCGCGAGATCGACGCCGAGCTTCCTGGCCAGCGCGCGCACCGCCGGCACCGCCTTGACCCCGCCGACGCTCATCGCCGCTTCCGCATGCACACGATCGCTCGACTGCATCGCGCCGACCACGGTGCCTTCGTCGGCGCGACCCTGGTTGTCGTTCTCGGTGATCTCGCCGCCCTCGTCGGATGCGATCACGCCCTTGCGATCAGGAGCCTCGTTGCCGGCGCTCCTGCCCGCGGCGGCCTTCGGCGCGGCATGATGGTGTCCGGTCGCCTCTGCTTCCGCGCGCTGCGGCATCTTCGGATCGATCTCGAACTCGGCCAGCGCCGCGCCGGTCGCGATGACGTCGCCATTGCCGCCATGCATTTTCGTCAGCTTGCCGGAATACGGTGACGGCACCTCCACGACCGCCTTGGCGGTTTCCATGGAAACCAGCGGGTCATCCAGTTTCACGATGCCGCCCTCCTTGACCAGCCATTCGACGATCGTCGCGTCGGGCAGGCCTTCGCCGAGGTCGGGGAGGTGGAATGTCTTGATGTCGGCCATATCGGGACTCTTGTGGCGGATGCGCCGCGCGCGTTCCGGTCAGTGTAGATGCAGCAGGATCAGGGCGACGATCGCCGGCAGCGCCTGCACGAAGAAGATCCTGCGGTTGACCATCCAGCCGCCGAACACGCCGGCCACGATCACGCAGGATAGGAAGAAGATCTCGACGTGCCATCCCTCGGCGCCGAGACAGAGCCCCCAGACCAGGCCCGCCGCGAGAAACCCGTTGTACAGACCCTGGTTCGCGGCCAGCGCTTTCGAGGCCGCGGAGAATTCCGGCGTCAGCCGAAACGTCCTGCGGCCGTAGGGCGTATCCCACAGGAACATCTCGACCACGAGAAACCAGATGTGCGCAGCGGCAACGAGACCGACGAGGATGTTCGTGATCGCTTGCATGGCCTGTTCCTTGCGGCGGGGTCAGCTGACATCCAGCGTACGCTTCACCGCGGCGACGATACGCTCGACACTCGGCAGGTATTTCATTTCGAGGCGGTACAGCGGGATATGCGTGTCGTAGCCGGTCACGCGTTCCACCGGCGCGAGCAGATCGTAGATCGCCTCGGCGGCCAGCCGTGCGGCGATCTCTGCGCCGAAACCGGCCGTGCGCGGCGCTTCGTGCACGATCACGCAGCGGCCGGTCTTGGCCACCGAGTCGCGGATCGTGTCGAAGTCGAGTGGCTTCAGCGTCGCGACATCGATGACCTCGGCGCTGACGCCCTGTTCGGCGAGCGCGTCGGCAGCTTCCAGGGTTTCCTTGACCTGCGCGCCCCAGGTCACCAGGGTCACATCGCTTCCGTCGCGCAGCACGAAGCACACATCCAGCGGCAAGGCTTCGCCATCGTCGGCGACTTCTTCCTTGTATTGGCGATAGATGCGCTTGGGTTCGAAAAACATCACCGGATCCGGATCGCGGATTGCCGCGAGCAGCAATCCGTAGGCGCGCCCCGGCGACGACGGCAGCACGACGCGCAGGCCGGGAATGTTCGTGAACAGATGTTCGTTCGCTTCGGAGTGATGCTCCGGCGCGCGGATGCCGCCGCCCCACGGTGCGCGGAACACGGCCGGACAGGTCATGCGCCCGCGTGTGCGCGTGCGCAGGCGCGCGGCGTGACAGGCGATGTGCTCCATCATCGGATAGATGAAGCCCTCGAATTGCGCCTCGGCGATCGGCTTCATCCCCTGTGCGGCGAGGCCGACGGTGAGACCGGCGATCGTGGTTTCGTCGAGCGGCGTGTCGATCACGCGCTCGGCGCCGAACTTTTCCTGCAGGCCCTGGGTTGCGCGGAACACGCCGCCGTTGACGCCGACGTCCTCGCCGAGCACGACCACGCTGGGGTCGTGCTTCATTTCGTAGGCGAGGGCCTGGGTGACGGCTTCGATGAGGGTGATTTGGGCCATGCGGTTTCTCCTGTAGGAGCGCACCCTGTGCGCGATCCGCGCAGGTCGCGCACAGGGCGCGCTCCTACAACATTATTCAGTGCGCCGTCTTGTCGCCCGCGATCGCCGCGTCCCGCTGCGCGACGAGATCTGCCGGGAGCTCGGCCCAGGTGTAGTCGAACATCGCCTCGATCGGCTGCGATTTGGTTTCAAGATAGGCGTTCACTTCCGCGTCGACCCTGGTCCCGCACTCGGCCTTCCACTCCTCTTCCTCCTTTTCGGTCCATGCGTTCAGCGCGACCAGGTACGCCTTCATGCGCTTCAGCGGCTCGCGCAGCCATGCCGCCTTGACCTCGTCGTCCGCACGGTAGCGGCGCGCGTCATCGGCGGTGGTGTGGTCGGACAGGCGATAGGTGACCGCCTCAATGACCATGCCGCCATGACCATGGCGCGCGCGCTTGATCGCGTGATCCATCGCCGCGCGCATCGCGATCAGGTCGTTGCCGTCGACCTGCAGGCACTCGAGCCCGGCCGCGATGCCTTTTTGCGCGAGCGTCTTGGCGCCGGTCTGTGCGCTGCGCGGCACCGAGATCGCCCATTGGTTGTTGACGATCACCACCACCAGCGGCAGCGTCATCGCGCCGGCGACGTTGATCGCGCCGTAGAAGTCCGCCTTGGACGAACCGCCGTCGCCGACCACGGTGACCGCGACGCGCGGCTCCTTGCGAATCTTGAATGCAAGTGCGGCGCCGGCCGCGTGCAGGCATTGCGTCGCGATCGGCACCGCCCAGGCGAAATCGTGCGCCGGACCGGAGAAGTCGCTGCCGCGCTCATCGCCGCCCCAGTACAGCAGCACCTCGCGTGGCTTGACGCCGCGGATGAACTGGGCACCGTATTCGCGGTACATCGGTGCGAACACATCGTCTTCCTGCATCGCGCTGCCGATCGCGACATGCGCGGCTTCGTGACCCAGGCAGGATGCGTAGGTGCCGAGCTTGCCGGTGCGCTGCAGCGCGACCGCCTTGCTGTCGAACACGCGCACGTAGAGCATCGTCTTGTACAGCTCCACGAGCTGGCGCACGTCGCGCGCGATCGCGGGCAGGTCGTCGCGGACCAGCTTACCGTCCGCGTCGAGGTATTGCAGGTATTCGATTTCGAAGGTGGCGGCGATGGACAAGGAAGCCTCCGTTGCGGCGCCATCACTGCGGCGGCGCCTTCAGGATCGGTTGTTGCCTGGAGGGACGCCGCGCGTGCTGTCGCACGGCGCGTCAGGGATGCAAACCGAAACAGTACGCAAGACGACCGCGCATCCGCAAGGCCCGGCGCAACAATGCAGCGGCGTGCGCGGGTAAACTGGCCTGCTTCCAGCCTGCGATCCCGTGATGAACGAAACCCACAACCTGCGCCCGCTCGAGCACGGCCTCGAACTCGACCTGCGCGACCGCACCACCTACGCCGGCTATCTGCAGTTGCCGACCTTGCTGTCGGCGCAGAAACCGCTAAGCGATCCGACGCATCACGACGAGATGCTGTTCATCATCCAGCACCAGGTCGCCGAGCTGTGGATGAAACTGCTGATCCACGAGTTGCGCGCCGCGGTCGCGCGTCTGCGCGAAGACGACGTCGACACCACCCTGAAGATCCTCGCCCGGGTCAAGCAGGTGCAGCAGCAGCTGTTCGCGCAGTGGGGCGTGCTGGAGACCTTGACGCCGTCGGAGTACCTGGAATTCCGCCACGTGCTCGGTCCGGCCTCCGGCTTCCAGTCGCAGCAGTACCGCCTGATCGAATTCCTGCTCGGCAACAAGAACGCCGGCATGCTCAAGGTGTTCGACCACGATCCGCCGGCGCAGGCCGAGTTGCGCGCCCAGCTCGAGGCACCGAGCCTGTACGACGAGTTCCTGCGCTATCTCGCGCGGCGCGGACATGCGGTGCCCGCGGCCTGCCTCGGACGCGATGTCACCCAGCCGCACGAGCGGGTTGCGGCACTCGTGCCGGTGCTCAAGCGCATCTACGAGAATGCACGCGAGTTCTGGCCCGAATACCATCTGTGCGAGCAACTGGTCGACATCGAGGAGAGCTTCCAGCTCTGGCGTTTCCGCCATATGAAGACGGTCGAGCGCATCATCGGCTTCCGGCGCGGCACCGGCGGTTCGTCCGGCGTCGCGTTCCTGAAGAAGGCGCTGGACCTGACCTTCTTCCCCGAGCTGATCGACGTGCGCACCCAGATCGGAGTGCCGGGGTAATGCGTTGGACGCGCGGCGCTCGAATGCGGCGGCGCATCACGTCCGCCGTTTGACTCGTCGCGATCCAGCGGTTACACGTGCGGACCGCGTCCGCTGTGCGTCATCGTGCCGGGTGCTCGTTCATCGTTGAAATCAAGCAGGGGAGATACCGCATGAGCGGTCCGGCCAATCCGTCCGTCATCGGCGACACGCCTCCACAATTTCCGACCCGGCTCGGTCATCCGAAGCCGCTGTGGATGCTGTTCATGACCGAGTTCTGGGAACGCTTCGCGTTCTACGGCATCCGCTGGGCGCTCGTGCTGTATATCGTCGCGCAATTCCACGGAGGCGATCCCAGCGGCGAAAGCCCTGCCAACCGCACTTACGGCGCCTATCTCGCACTGGTCTACGCGGCGGCGATCTTTGGCGGTTATATCGCCGACCGCGTGCTCGGCTACCAGCGCTCGATCCTGCTCGGTGCGGTGATCATGTCGGCAGGGTTGTTCATGATTGCGATTCCCGATGCTCGCATCTTCGAGTTCGGTTTGGCCACGATCATTGTCGGCAACGGTCTGTTCAAGCCCAACATCTCGACGATGGTCGGCAAGTTGTACGGCGTTGCCGATATCCGCCGTGACGCCGGATTCACGATCTTCTACATGGGCATCAACCTCGGCGGATTCATCGCGCCGATCCTGACCGGCATTCTCGCTGAGCGGATATTCGGCAGCGCCGCGATGCCGGCGTACAAGTACGTATTCATCGCTTCCGGCATCGGCATGTTGATCAGCCTGGTCTGGTTCTGGTTCGGGCGTCGCGAGCTGGGTGACATCGGCCGTCCGCCGATCGAGGGTGCGAGTCGGCTCAAGGTCGTTTACGTGCTGATCGGTGCGCTGCTCGCGACTCCGCTGGTCTATTCGCTACTGGCGATGGGTGCCGGTTCGCTGGCGTGGGTGCTTGCTGTGATGTTCGTCGGGCTGTGTGCACTGCTGCTCGTCGAAGGTGTGCGTGATGGCCCGGTGCAGCGAGACAAAGTCATCGCGATGCTGATCATTTTCGCGTTCAACGTGCTGTTCTGGATGTTCTTCGAACAGGCCGGCAGTTCCTTTACGTTCCTCGCCGACAAGATCGTCGAGCGCAACCTGTTTGGTCCG
>JBIODY010000116.1:0-7217 GCA_044445505.1 Lysobacterales bacterium | reverse complement strand
GTCGCACGAGCGGGCTAACCTGCGTGCGGCCCATCGAACCCTTGCGCGAACATCACATGAAAACCGCGCTTGAGCTGCGCGTCGCGCGCGTGCTCGAACGCGTGCAGCGCAGCATCGCGCTCGAGATAGACCTCGCGCTTGCTGCTCGCGCGGCTGCCCTGCTGGCCCCATTCGCGGAACAGCATCCAGCCGCCGAGCAGATCCTGCTGCAGCACGATCTGGTAGTAGCGCGGCGTATCGCCGCCGACGACCTTGGTTTGCATGAATACGCGCATTTGAACGGCGGATTGTAGCGGTGCGGCCCCGCGCGGCGTTAGCCCATCGACAAGATCGGTCAGCCATGCGCCGCGTACCCGGGATCGGCCAAGCTCGCATCACCGGAAGGCCTGACCGTGCCCGGCTCTGAACGGCACCGCATACTTCATCCGTCCCGCGAGCCGCGTTCGATCAGCGGAGCACGGCGCCGATTGCGGTTTCCGGCACATCGGGCGCGATCTCGGCGTGGCCGATCCCACGCCAGAGGATCAGCCGCAGCCTGCCGCCGAGGTTCTTCTTGTCGAGCCGCATCAGCTCGAGCAGCCGCGCGGGATCGCAGCGCGGCAATGCAACCGGCAATCCGAATGACGCCAGCAGCGCGCGCAGGCGTTCGGCATCGGCGCGCGGCGCGCGGCCGAGATCGGCGGAAAGGCGCGCGGCGAGCAGCATGCCGATCGCAACCGCCTCGCCGTGCAGCAGGGTGCCGTAGCCGGTTTCGGTTTCGAGCGCATGCGCAAAGGTGTGGCCGAAATTCAGCAGCGCACGCTCGCCATGTTCGTGCTCGTCGCGGGCGACGACGCCGGCCTTGTGGCGGCAGCTGATCGCGATCGCCTGTGCCAGCGTCGCGTCGTCGCGCGCATTCAATGCGCCGACGTTCGCCTCGAGCCAGGCGAAGAATGCGGCGTCGCCGATCGCGCCGTACTTGATGACTTCGGCGAGCCCGGCGCGGTATTCGCGATCCGGCAACGTGGCCAGCGTGTCGGTGTCGATCACAACCGCGCGCGGCTGGTGGAATGCACCGACCAGGTTCTTGCCGGCCGCCAGGTTCACACCGGTCTTGCCGCCGATCGAGGAGTCGACCATTGCGAGCAGCGTGGTCGGCATCTGCACGAACGCGATGCCGCGCATCCAGCATGCGGCGGCGAAGCCGGCCAGATCGCCGATCACGCCGCCGCCGAGCGCGATGATCGTCGCGTCGCGATTGGCGCCGAGCGAGGCCAGAGCGTCGAACACCCGGGCGCCGCTGGCGAGGGTCTTGTACGCCTCGCCATCCGCAAGCACCAGCGCGGCATGCCGGAATCCTTCGAGCCCGGCTTGTACGCGATCGAGATACAACGGCGCGATCGTCTCGTTGCTCACGATCAGCACCTGCCGGCCGCGGATCGCATCGTGCCAGCAGGCCCCGTCCGCGAGCAGGCCGGCGCCGATCCGGATCGGGTAGCTGCGCGCGCCGAGCACAACTTCGATAGTCGTCGTGACTTCGTTCATGCGGCGACGTTCGCGTTGCCGCGCCGCCAGCGCGCTTCGAGCAGATCCAGCAGGTCATGCGCGACATGCGCGCTGTTGCCGCAGCCGGTCGAGCGCATGTGCAGATCGGCGATTTCGGCATACAGCGGGTCGCGTTCGAGCGCGAGCCGTTCGAGGTGCTCGCGCCGGTCTGGCGCATTCAGCAACGGGCGCTGGCGATCGCGCGCGAGCCGCGACAGTTGCGCATCGACCGCGGTGTCGAGCCAGATCACGAAGCCGCGTTCGCGCAGCACGCGCCGATTCTCCGCGCCAAGCACCGCGCCGCCGCCGGTGGCGAGCACGACGCCGTTGCGCGCGCCGAGTTCGGCCAGGATCGCGCTTTCGCGCTTGCGGAAACCGGCCTCGCCTTCGAGCTCGAAGATCAGGCCGACCGCGGCGCCGGTATGCGCCTCGATCTCATGGTCGAGGTCGAGGAACGGCATGCGAAACAGCTCCGCGATCTGGCGCCCGATGGTGGTCTTGCCGGCGCCCATCGGGCCGACCAGGAACAGGTTGGGCGCGGGGTTCATGGGCGCATGCTAGCAAAGCCGGGAAACGGGAGCGGGTAGCCGATAGCCGAAGGAAGTACGCGACACACTTCGTCGTCCCGGCAAACGCCGGGACCCGGCGTCTCGGCTTGGTGGAGAGCAAAGACACTGGATCCCGGCTTGCGCCGGGACGACGAACGTTTGATGCTCTTGCCGAATCCCGAATCCCGAATCCGGCTCTGACATGCTCCGCTTCATGCTGCTGTTTCTCGCGATCCTCGCCGTGCTGTTCGCCGCCGAACTGCTGCAGCCGGTCGATCGCCACGTGATCGTGCCGTTCACGAGCGCAATCGCGCAGGTCTGCGTGTGGATCGTGCACACCTTCGATCCGCACGCGATCGCCTACGGCAAGATCCTGCAGAGCACCAGCGACAGTTTCGCCATCTCGATCGAACGCGGCTGCAACGGCGTCGAGGCGGTGATCATCCTGGTCGCGGCGATGCTCGCGTTTCCGGCACCGTGGAAGCACAAGCTGGCCGGCATCGGGGTCGGGTTCGCGGCGATCCAGGCGATGAATCTGCTGCGCATCATCAGCCTGTTCTATCTCGGCCAGTGGAACCGCACCTGGTTCGACTGGTTCCATCTGTATCTGTGGCAGGCGCTGATCGTTCTCGATGCGCTGGTCGTGTTCCTGTTCTGGCTGCGCTGGTTGCCGCGCGAGGTGAGGCAGGCGACGCTCTGATCGTGCCCAGACGACGCGCTTGCACGGCAACGGACCGGCCGATGCCGCCGGCGGGCGCCCCTTTCGCGCACTTTCAGCTTTGCTCTATAGTGGGCGGGCCTTCCCCAAGAGGAGCACCATCATGTCAGTCGCCAAGGTCATCGAGCTCAGCAGTTCTTCGCCCAAAGGCATCGAGGATGCAGTGCAGAAGGGCCTGAAGAAGATGTCGCAGTCGGTCAAGAACCTCAAGGGCGCCTGGATCAACGAGATCAAGGTGTCGACCGGGGCCGACGGCAGCGTCACCGAATGGCGCGTCAACATGCGCGTCAACTTCATCGTCGATTGAGCGCGGATTCGGCGAGTCGCGTGGCCCTGCCCGTCGCGACGCCATGAGCAAACTCGGCCAGATTGTCGGCCTGCTCGAAGATGACCCGGACATGGCGGCTCTGGTCACGCAGTGGCTGGAGAGTGCCGGCTACGCGGTGCGCGGGTTCCGCAATGCGAGCGAATTCCGCCGGCGCCAGGGCACGGAGGCGATCGACCTGCTGCTGCTCGACTGGATGTTGCCGGACAGTACCGGTATCGAGGTCATAACCGCGATTCGCGCCTCGGCGAACAGCGCGCTGCCGGTGATCTTCCTGACCGCGCGCGGGGCCGAGGACGACCTCGTCCATGCACTGGCCAACGGCGCCGACGATTACGTGATCAAGCCGCCCAAGCAACGCGAGTTGGTCGCGCGCGTCAAGGCGCTGTTGCGCCGGCACGGCGGCGAGGGCGATGGCGGCGACCTGATCGAACTGGCGCCGTATGCGGTCGATCCGAAGCGGCGCCGGATCAGCATCGAGGGCCGCGAGATCGATTTGACCCAGCGCGAGTTCGATCTGGCCAGCTTCCTGTTCCGCCGCCACGGCCGCATCATCAGCCGCGATGCGTTGCTCGAGAATGTGTGGAATCTCAGTGCGGCGGTATCCACGCGCACCGTGGACACGCATATGAGCCGGCTGCGCAAGAAGCTCGACCTCAACGGCGAGCACGGCTGGCGTCTCGCCGCGATCTACCAGCACGGCTACCGGCTGGAACAGATCTGACCGCGCGAAAGCGCCGCGAGTGCGTGCAGGTCCGTGCGCGGAGTGCAAGAATGACGCGGTGAATCGCGCCGGCAGGGCAACGCCCGGCCGGTGGGATGCAGGGACGCATCGCTCGCGGGTCGATCCCAGGTGATCGACTCGCGGCGCGGGCGGTTTTACCGCGACCGTGCGAGCCGGCAGACGTCCAGGAAGGGCTTGTTCAGCATGGGCCGGGGGAACCGAACGTGGCGACCGCAGCGAAACCGCTTTCACGCAGCAAGGCCGATCCGCGCAAACGTCCGGCGCCGCCCGCGCGCCGCGTCGCCGCGGCGCGCACGCAATCCAGGAGCAAGGCCATGGCAGATCCGAAGAAACCCGCCGCGGACGGAGCGGCCGACCGCAACGTCGACCAGATCCGCGACATCCTGTTCGGTGGCCAGATGCGCGACTACGAGCGTCGCTTCCAGGAACTGAACCAGCGCCTCGAAGCCGACCTCGCGCGCCTGCGCGAAACCCAGGACAAGCGCCTCGCCCAGATCGACAAGCGCATCGACGACCAGCTCGAGAAGCTCGGCAAGCTGGTGCGCCAGGAGATCGAGGATCGCAACGGCGCGGTCGATGACCTCGAGTCGCGGCTGCAACAGGCCGCGCGGGGCGCGCGCGCCGAGATCAACAAGGCGCTGGAAGCACTCGGCCACGAGCTTTCCGCCAGCGACGAGCGCCTGCGCGGCGCGCTCGCCGACCTGCATTCGGCGCTGAGCGCGCGTGCGGGCGAGACCGAATCGGCGTTGTCGCGCGCCGGCGCGCAGGTGCATGCGGAAAAGGTCGGGCGCGACGATCTCGCCGCGCTGCTGACCGAATTCGCGCTGCGTCTGCGCGGCGATTTCGATCTGCCGATGCCGAAATAAGCGCAGCGAAACGGAGCGCCGCCGTGACCTCCTCCGGATTCGGCAAGGCGCTGGACGAGCCGCCGTCGGATTCGGCTGCGCCCGCCGTGGCGCCTGCGGATCCTTGCGCCGAAACGAGGCCTGATTCGCGCGCTCAATTCGAGCGCCTGCGCGAACTGCTGCTCGGCGATGAGCGGCGCGCGCTCGAAGCCGCGCACGCGCGCATCGCCGAGCTCGAGCAGGCGCAGAAGAATCTGCCGCAGCGCCTGCCCGGCGCGGCGATCGAGGCGATGCGCGGCGAGCAGTCGACGGCGCGCGTTGCCGACGCGCTGTCCGAGCCGGTCGCGCAGGCGCTCGGCGCCGCGGTGCGCAACAACCGCGAGAGCCTGATCGACGCGTTGTTCCCGATCATCGGCCCGATGATCCGCAAGTCGATCGCCGAGGCGCTGCGCACCCTGGTCATCGATCTCAACGCGGCGATCGAGAGCAGTTTCACGCCGCGAGGCCTGAAATGGCGGATCGAGGCGTGGCGTGCCGGCGTGCCGTATGCGCAGATCGTGTTGAAGCACCGCTTGAGCTACCGGATCGATCACGTGTTCCTGATCGAGCGCGGATCGGGGCTGGTGCTGCTGCACGAGGCGGCACCCGAACTCGCCGCGCTCGATGCCGACGCGATCGCCGGCATGCTGACCGCACTCGGGGATTTCGTCGGCGATTCGGTGGGGCGGAACAGCGGCGACACCCTGGAATCGGCACGCGTCGGCGAGCACCTGGTCTGGGTCGTCGAAGGCCCGCGCGCGAATCTCGCCTGCTTCATGCGCGGCGTGCCGCCGGCGCAGCTGCGCAGCCTGCTCGAACAACGGCTCGAGGAGATCCACGCGCAGGGACTGGACGAGTCCGGATCTGCTGCAACGGCAGCGCGTGGCGAATTGCTGCAACCGCTCGCCCTGCAGGCTGCGGCCGCGGCGGACGCAGCGCCGCCTTCGCCGCGTTCCTCGCGTTGGCCGTTGCTGCTGATCGGGTGCGCGTTGCTGCTCGCGCTCGGCTGGTTCGCGGTCAGCCGCGAGCGCTGGGGCACGCGCATCGATGCGCTGCGTGCGCAGTTGGTCGCGCATCCGGGGTTCGTGTTGACCGGCATCGAAGCGAAGCCGTGGCGCTCGCTCGTCGTGCATGGCCTGCTCGATGCGGATGCCGAACCGCTGGAGACGATATTCCACGGCGCCGATCTGGGCGGCGTCGTACCGCGGGCCGACACGACCGCCTACGTTTCCGGTGCCGACGCGGTGGTCGCGCGCCGCGCCGCGCGCCTGCTCGCGCCACCGCTCGGCGTGCAGCTCGCGGCAAGCCGCGGTGCGCTGAACCTTGCCGGCAGCGCGCCGGCCGCCTGGATCGCCACCGCGCACGAACGTGCCGGATGGATCCCCGGCGTCACCCGCGTCGACTTCGCATTGACACCGTCGAGCGATGCCGTGGCCGGTGCGCGCGCCGAACTCGAACGCGTTCTGCCGACATTTGCGCACCTGCAGGTCGGCTTCGCCGATGACAGTCGGCCGCTTGCGGATTCCGCAGGCGATGTCGAAGCGATCGTGCGCGCCGCGGCGCGTGCCGGCGAACTGGCCAAGGTCGCACGCGTCGAGCTGGTCATGCAAAGCATCGGCACCACCGACGCCAGCGGCAACGCGGATGCGAACGCGCGCCTGCGCGACGAGCGCGCGCGCTGGCTCGCGCAGGCGCTGGCCGCGCGCGGCATCGGCGGCATACGCGTGGCCGCGGAATCCGCGTCGGCCCAACCCGGGACGGACCGCCGCGGCGCGCACCTGCGGGTGACGATCGCGGCGCGCTCGCCATGACGGCACAGGCCCGCAAGATCTGCATGCTCGGCGACTTCGGCGTCGGCAAGACCAGCCTGATCGCACGCTTCGTGCGCAGCACGTTTTCGGAAAAATACCTGACCACGGTCGGAGTCAAGGTCGACAGCAAGGAAATCGCGCTGCCCGGTCGCGACGCACTGAAACTCGTGATCTGGGACATCGCCGGACGCAGTGCGCTGGACGCGCTCGGCGCGCACTATCTGCGCGGCTCGGCTGGCCTGCTGCTGGTCGCCGACGGCACCCGCGAGAACAGCCTGAGCTCGGTGCTGAACCTGCTGATGCAATCGCGCAGCCTGCTGCCTGCTGCGGTCGCGGTGCTTGCGGTCAACAAGCTCGATCTCATCGAACGCTGGGAAGTCGCGCCGACCACGCTGGCGGAACTGCGCCGCAGCCTGCCGGTGATCGAGACCAGCGCGCTGTCCGGCGATGGTGTCGAGGACGCGTTTGCCGAACTCGCCTCGCGGCTGCTGCCGTGAATGTCGACATGATCCTGCCGGCAGCGGTCGAGCGCTACATGCGCACGGTGCTGGTCGAACGCGCGCATCCGCTGCTGCTCCGCTACGACGCCGACTGGCGGTTGCAGGAAGCGCAGGGCGACGCCGCGTTCTACGCCATCGATCCCGAGCACGCGGAAACCGGCC
>JBIODY010000115.1:0-7221 GCA_044445505.1 Lysobacterales bacterium | reverse complement strand
CACAGTCTGCCGCGTCGTCGCGTTGTGGGTCTTCGGGTAGACCGTGAAGCGCGGCACTTTGCGGATTGTCGCACCGGTCTGCGGATCGAACAGCGACTGGTTCTCGATGTCGCCGTCGAACAATTCGATGCGCAACGCCTCGGTCTCCGATTCGGCCGGGAACACATCGATGACCTCGCCGCGCACGCGATAGCTGCCACGGCGCAGCTCCATGTCGCCGCGCGTGTACTGCAGCTGGGTCAGATGGCGGATCAGCTTGCGCTGGTCGGTGTGTTCGCCGCGCGACAGGATCAGGCGCATCGACAGGTAGTCCTCGGGGTCGCCGAGGCCGTAGATCGCCGACACCGTCGCGACGATCAACGCGTCGGGGCGCGACAGCAGCGTCTTGGTCGCGGCGAGGCGCATCTGCTCGATGTGCTCGTTGATCGAAGCGTCCTTCTCGATATACGTATCGCTTCCGGGCACATAGGCCTCGGGCTGGTAGTAGTCGTAGTAGCTGACGAAATACTCGACCGCGTTGTGTGGGAAGAACTCCTTGAACTCGCCATAGAGCTGCGCCGCGAGCGTCTTGTTCGGTGCCATGACCAGGGTCGGTTTCTGGATGCGCTCGACGACGTTCGCGATCGTGAACGTCTTGCCGGAACCGGTCACGCCGAGCAGGGTCTGCTGCGCAAGGCCCGCCTCGAAGCCCGCGGTCAGGCGCGCGATCGCGGCCGGCTGGTCGCCGGACGGTTGGAACGGGGTGACGAGCTGGAAGCGATCGGACATCAGGAACTCCGTGCGGGCATTCGATTATAGGTCGCGCATTCCGCGCCTCGATCCGGGCGCGATTCAGGCGTGCGCACGCGGCGAATTCCTACAGCGCGCCGATCCGCGTGGCCATCGTGGCCGCGAAACCCGATCCCTAGGATGGCACGGTCGTCAACCGGAGCCTTTCGCCATGCACAGCAGCGCCTCTCGCAACCGCGGCTTCACCTTGATCGAACTGCTGATGGGGGTTGCGATTCTTGCGGTGCTGGCCGCACTCGCGGCGCCCGCGTATGGCAACCTGATCGGCCGCACGCGCAGCCAGACCGCCCGCAGCGAGCTCGACGTGGCGCTGAACCAGGCGCGCATCACCGCGGTCGGTCGTGGCGCGCATGCGATCGCGTGCCCGAGCGAGGACGGCCGGTCCTGCAGCCGCACCACGCAATGGCATCATGGCTGGCTCGTGTTCGCCGATCTCGATCACGACGGCGCGCACGCCGCCGACGAGCCCGTGTTGTCGGTCGCACCGGCACAGCCGGCCGGGGTCGCGATCCTCAGCACGAGCGGACGCATCCACGTCGATTACCAGCCGGACGGCAGCGCCGCCGGCACCAACCTGACCCTGACGATCTGCGACCGCGCCACCGGCGCCTCCGGCGCGACCACGCTGGTGATCAACCAGGCCGGGCGCATCCGCCGTGGCACGCCCAGCGCCGAAGCCGCCGCAGCCTGCGTGCGGGCGGCGGCTTGAGGCTTGACGCGCGCGGTCGGCGAAAAGACAATACGCGGCTCGCCCGAATAGCTCAGCTGGTTAGAGCACTTGACTGTTAATCAGGGGGTCGTTGGTTCGAGTCCAACTTCGGGCGCCAGTCATTCGGAAAAACCCGCAGCGATGCGGGTTTTTTTATGTCCGATGGCTCGATCGATACCACCGGCTCTTGCCGAAACGGGGCCAAAACGATCTACCATCCGGCGCCGCGTTCCGTGAGAGCGGTTGAAAAACCGCTCCGGCACAAGGATGTGCCCGCGACAAGCACGAAGTGCTCGTAACAAAGGTGGCGCGGCTCTGCCGCGACCGTTTGTTTGCAAACCGCGACAGGATGCCCGCTTTTGCAAACTACTCCTGATCATCCGCACCCGCGATGACAACCACCCGCCAGTTCTGGATCCTGCAGACGGCCGTATGGCTCGGCTACGGCCTCGAGAATTTCGTCGCCGGGCTCGGCATGGGGCGGCCGGTCGACTATTACAAGTTCGCGCTGTTCGACGCGGCCTGTGGCTTTCTCGCCACCCTGGTGATCCGCCACGGCCTGAAGCTGAGTTGGAACTCATCGCTGCGCACACGGCTGTGGGTCGGCGGTGGGCTGCTCGTCGCGACCTCGCTGGCCTACGGCTACACCTGGGCGATCGCGATCTATCGCATCTGCACCGACTGCCGGCCGCCGCCGAATGCGCTCGGTTACCTGTCGTTCTTCGCCGGCGCGCTGTACCTGATGATCGCGTGGACCGGGGCCTACGTCGGCATCAAGCTCGCGCGTCAGTTGCAGCGGGAGAAGGAAACTGCGTTGCAGGCGACCGCCATGGCGCACCAGGCCCAACTGCGCATGCTGCGTTATCAGCTCAATCCGCATTTCCTGTTCAACACGCTGAACGCGATCTCGACCCTGGTCCTGGATGGCCGCGGCGAACAGGCCAATGGCATGGTCGGTGCGTTGTCCGGCTTCCTGCGCTATTCGCTGGACAGCGATCCGGGGCAGAAGGTCTCGCTGGAACAGGAGATCGGCGCGCTCAAGCGCTACCTCGCGATCGAGCAACTGCGCTTCGAGGAGCGCCTCAAGGTCCGCCTGCTGGTGGCGCCGCCGGCGGGCACTGCGCGGGTGCCGAGTCTGATCCTGCAACCTCTGATCGAGAATGCGGTCAAGTACGCCGTGTCGCGGCGCGAGGAAGGCGGCCGGCTCGAACTGGTCGCACGCGTCGATGGCGACATGCTCGATCTGGTCCTGCGCGACGATGGTCCCGGCAGCGCGGACTACCGGCCCGGCAAAGGGGGCGGCGCCGGCGTGGGCCTGGCCAATACGCGCGAACGCCTGCAAGTGCTGTATGGGGAGCGGCACGCTTTCACGATCCGCAAGCTGCAACCGCAAGGCACCGAAGTACACCTGCGTTTTCCGTTCGAACATGCACCGCTCGAGGAGTCCGCCGATGTCCATCCGCACGCTTATCGTCGATGATGAGCCGCTGGCGCGGCGTGGCCTCGCGCTGCGTCTGGCGCGGCATCCGGACATCGAGATCGTCGGCGAGGCCGGCAGCGGCCGCGAGGCGTTCTTCGCGATCTCCGAACATCGCCCGGCATTGATGTTCCTCGATGTGCAGATGCCGGGCGTCGACGGCCTCGAATTGCTGCGTGCGGTACCGGTCCCGCAATTGCCGCTGACGATCTTCGTGACCGCGTACGACCACTACGCAATGCAGGCGTTCGAAACAAACGCGCTCGACTACCTGCTGAAGCCGATCGACGATGCGCGCCTCGACGCCGCGGTCGAGCGCGCGCGGCGCGGCATTTCCTCGCGCGACGCCGACGAGCACTGCGCGCGCCTGTTGCGCCTGCTCGGCAGCGTGTCCGGCCGCCCCGACATGTCACTGGACGAGGCGCTGGACGAGCACACGCTCAGCGCGCACCCGCACGACGACCGCCTGGCGATCAAGGATTCCGGGCGCATCCTGCGCGTGCCGCTGGACGACGTGCTGTGGATCGATGCCGCCGGCGACTACATGTGCGTGCATACGCCGACGGAAACGCACGTGCTGCGCGCCACAATGCGCGACCTCGAAGGCCGTCTCGATCCACGTCGCTTCCAGCGCATCCACCGCTCGACGATCGTCAATGTCGCGCACGTGAAGGAATTGCGCACCCATCTCAACGGCGAATACTTCCTGATTCTCGATTCCGGCCAGCAGTTGAAGCTGTCGCGCAGTTACAAGGACAAGGTGCGCTTGTTGCATTGAGGGCTGGGGATCAGGAATCAGGATTCGCCCTAACCCCCTCGCCTCGGCGACGCGCCGAAACGTCCCGGCGCAAGCGCTGCAACCATCGTGACTCCTGGCGCATCCCAGATGCGGATTCGGCGGCGCACACTGGCGTCGCAACCGGAGCGCCGCCATGCGTCTGATCAGTGCTTCCATCCGCAATCCGATCGCGATCGGTGTCGTGGTCCTGCTGGTCTGCCTGTTCGGGGCCTTGAGCCTGGCCAAGCTGCCGCTGCAGCTGTTTCCGGACATCGACCGGCCGAACATCACCGTGTTCACCGGCTGGCGCGCGGCCTCGCCCGAGGAAACCGAGGCGGAACTGCTGGAACCGCAGGAACAGGTGCTGCAGGGCCTGCCCGGGGTCGAGGAAATCGAGGGCAACGCGAACACCGGCGGCAGCTTCATCAACCTGACCTTCGCGATCGGCACCGACATGCGCACCGCGCTGATCGACGTGATCGGGCGCATGAACCGCGTGCGCTCGCAACCGCAGGATGCGGAACGGCCGATCATCCAGGTCGGCGGCGGCGGCAACGACTCCAACGATTCGCTGTCGTGGTTCTTCGTGCAGCTGCTGCCCGGCACCCAGGGGCCAATCGAGAACTACCGGCGCTACATCGAGGACGTGATCAAGCCGCGCATCGAGTCGGTCCCCGGCGTGGCTTCGGTCAACGTGAATTCGGGGCCACCCGACGACGTGCGCATCACCGTCGACCTGGCCAAGGCGGCCGCACTCGGCGTCGGCATCCCGGACATCGCGCGGCGCGCGGCCGCCGCGACCGACGTGTCCGCGGGCCAGGTCGGTCTCGGCCGCCAGCAGTACACGCTGCGCTTCACCGGCCGCTACAAGCCCGAGGATCTCGGCGAACTCGTGCTCGCGTGGCGCGACGGGCGGCCGGTCAAGCTCGGCGATGTCGCGACGATCGAGAAGAAGCCGCCGGAGCAGCAGTTCTTCGTCTACCAGAATGGCAATCCGGCGATCGGCCTGCAGGTGCTGCGCGCGCCGGGCGCGAACGTGCTCGGCACGCTGGAGCAGGTCAAGAAGGTCGTCGACGAGTTGCGCAATGGCGCGCTGAAGTCGCGCGGACTTGGCATCGAGCAGAGCTTCGATTCAGCGCTGTTCATCCATCGCGCGGTCAACCTGCTCAGCGAGAACCTGATCATCGGCGCGCTGCTCGCACTGTTCTGCGTGTGGTGGTTCATGCGCGACTGGCGCGCCACCCTGCTGATCGCGAGCGCGATCCCGGTCTGCCTGCTGGCGACGTTCGGCGCGCTCGATCTCGCCGGGCGCAGCCTCAACGTGATCTCGCTGGCCGGCCTTGCGTTCGCGGTCGGCATGGTCGTCGAAGGCGCGATCGTCGTTTCCGGCAACATCATCCGGCTGAAGGAAGCCGGCATGACGCCGCTCGAAGCCGCGCGCGAGGGCACGGCACAGGTGGTCCCGGCGCTGGTCGCCTCGACGATCACCACGATCGCGGTGTTCCTGCCGGTGCTGTTCCTGCGCGACGTCGAAGGCCAGATCTTCGCCGATCTCGCGTTGACGATCTCGATCGCAGTCGCGCTGTCGATCGTCGTCGCGATCACCGTGCTGCCCGCAGCAGCGGGCGGCTGGCTGAAGGCCAAGAAACTCAAATCCGGGTTCGGCGACGGCTGGCCGGCACTGACCGAGCGGATCCTGAAATGGACGGATAGCCGCCCGAAACAGCTCGCCTGGGTGTTCGCGCTGCTGGTGTTGCCGCTCGCGGCAAGCTGGTTTTTCCTGCCCAAACTCGATTACCTGCCGCCGGTCAAGCGCGCCGCGATCGATGCGTTCTTCAACTTCCCGCCGGGAATGAGTCCGGAAGTCGTCAACCGCGAGATCGGCAGCAAGCTGATCGAGCGCCTGCAGCCGTACATGAAGGGCGAGAAACAGCCAGCGCTGAAGAACTACTACATCTGGCTGTGGCCCGGCGGTGGCACGATCGGCGCGCGGGTCGTCGACGAGAAGCGCATCGGCGACCTCGAACGCATCATGCGCGAGGAGATCACCAAGGGCTTCCCGGACACGCGCGCGTTCGCCAGCGAAGGCGAACTGTTCGGCGGCGTCGGCGGCTCGGCGCGCTCGATCGCGATCCACCTGCAAAGCGACGACAGCGAGGCGTTGAATCGGGTCGCCGAGGAGGGACGCAAGCTGCTCGAACAGAAATTCCCGGGCGCGAACGTGCAGGCCAACCCGAATACCGACCAGACCTCGCTCGAACTGCACGCGGTGCCAGACGACCGCCGCATCGCCGAGGCCGGTTGGGACCGCGCCTCGCTCGGCACGATCGTGCGCACGCTCGGCGACGGCGCCTGGCTCGGTGAATATTTCGACGGCCAGAACCGCCTGCCGATCATCCTGCGCGCGGACCGGCGCGAGACGCCGGAACAGCTCGCCGAAGCGCCGCTGGTGACGCCCAGCGGCCAGGTGATTCCGCTCGGCGACGTGATCAAGCTCGAGACCACGCTCGGCCCGGGCCAGATCCGCCGCCTCGACCATCGGCGCACGGTCACCCTGACCATGGATCCGCCGCAGACCCTGTCGCTCGAAGACGCGCTGGCAACGTTGCAGAAGGACGTGGTGCCGGCGCTCAAGGCGAAGTTGCCGCCCGACGCGAATATCCGCCTCGCCGGCAGCGCGGACCGCCTGCAGGCGACTGTCGCGACCATGGCGAAGAACTTCGTGCTTGCATTGCTGGTGCTGTTCCTGCTGATGGCGGCGATGTTCCGTTCGCTGCGCGACGCGCTGGTCGTCGTGCTGACGGTCCCGGTCGCCCTGGTCGGCGGCGTGCTCGGCCTGCGCGTGCTCGGCCTGGTCGCGTTCCAGCCGCTGGATCTGCTGACCATGATCGGCTTCATCATGATGGTCGGCGTGATCGTCAATCACGCGATCCTGCTGGTCGATCGAACGCGCGATGCGCAGAACCACGGCTGCGATCTCGAGGAATCGATCCGCCAGGCATTGAACCAGCGCCTGCGCGCGATTCTTGCGAGCACCCTGACCGGCGCGCTCGGCGCGCTGCCGATGGCGGTCAATCCGGGCCCCGGCAGCGTGATCTATCGCGGCCTCGCCGCGGTCAATGTCGGCGGCGTGATCGTCGCGATGGTGTTCTCGCTGCTGCTGCTGCCGAGCCTGATGCGGCTGACCACGCGGCAACGGGTCGCAAAGGCCGGCATCGTCGAACGCGCCGAAACCGCGACGATGCCGCGCGCGGCCTGAGCCCTGTGGAATGTGGAATGTGAGGATAGACGGAGGAAATCGAATACTCATTACGTCATAACGGTGTTGCCAACTGGAGTCGTCATGTCCTTGTCCCGAGTATTCCATCCCGCGCTGATCGCGGTCACATTGGCCGTTTCGTGCGACGTCGCATTCGCGCAGGCGCCGGCTCAACCTGCTCCGATCGTCGAGGTCGCCAAGGCCGATCT
>JBIODY010000114.1:0-7316 GCA_044445505.1 Lysobacterales bacterium | reverse complement strand
TCGACGAAGCCGCCGTCCTTCATCGGTTCGGCTTGCGCTTCCGGTGAGGTCGAGCCTTCGTGCTGGATGCGTGGTGCGTCGCCGGCTTCCTGCAGGTTCATGCCGAAGTCGATCAGGTTCATCACGATCTCGACGTGGCCCTGCGGCTGCATGTCGCCGCCCATCACGCCGAAGCTGATCCACGGCGCGCCATTCTTCGTGATGAAACTCGGAATGATCGTGTGGAAAGGGCGCTTGCCGGGCGCATAGCTGTTCGCGTGGCCGTCCTTGAGCACGAACAGTTCGCCGCGGTCCTGCAGGATGAAGCCAAGTCCGGGTGGGCTCATGCCCGAACCCATGCCGCGGTAGTTGGACTGGATCAGCGAAACCATGTTGCCTTGCGCGTCGGCGGTGGTCAGATAAATCGTGTCGCCATGCAGCTTCGGATCGCCGGCCGCGACTTCGCGCAGCGCGCGGTCGGGCGAAATCAGCTTGCGCCGTTCCGCCGCATAGTCCTTCGACAGCAGCCAGTCGATAGGCGCCTTCGCGAATGCCGGATCGGCATAGAACTTCGCGCGATCCTCGAACGCGAGCTTCTTCGCCTCGACGAAAAGGTGCACGTGCTCGGTGCTGCCGAACGCGATCTTCGAGAAATCGTAGCCTTCGAGAATGTTCAACATCTGCAGCGCGGCAAGGCCCTGGCCGTTCGGCGGCAGTTCCCAGACGTCGTAACCGCGGTAGTTCGTTGACACCGGCTCGACCCATTCGCCTTTGTGCGCGGCGAGGTCGTCGTAGGACAGGAAGCCACCCTGCGCCTTCATGTAGTCGGCAATCGTGTGCGCGATCGCGCCCTTGTAGAACGCGTCGCGGCCGCCCTTCGCGATCGCGTCCAGCGTGTTCGCGAGATTCGGGTTCTTCCAGATCTCGCCTTTCGCCGGCGCCTTGCCGTTCAGCGTGAACTGCTCGGTGAAGCCGGGGAATTTCGCCAGGCGCGGCACCGAGAGCTGCCAGTAGTACGCGATCAGTTCGGTCAGCGGGAAACCCTCGCGCGCATAGCGGATCGCCGGCGCGAGATCGTCCTTCATCGGCAGCTTGCCGAAGCGATCATGCAGCGCGAACCAGCCGTCGACCGCACCGGGGACATTCACCGGCAACGGGCCCAACGGCGGAACCGCCTTGTAGTCGTGATCCTGGAACCACTTCAGCGTGAGCGTCTTCGGCGAGCGGCCCGAGCCGTTGTAACCGTAGAGTCGCCTGGTCTTTGCATCCCAGACGATCGCGAACAGGTCGCCGCCGACGCCGTTCGAGACCGGCTCCATCAGGCCGAGCGCGGCATTCGCGGCGATCGCAGCATCGACCGCGCTGCCGCCCTTCTTCAGCACATCGAGGCCGATCTGGGTCGCCAGCGGATGCGAGGTGGCGACCATGCCGTGCGTCGCGATGACTTCCGAACGTGTCGCAAAGGCCTTTCCGGTGATGCGGTCGCCGGCGTGCGCGGCGCACGTGATGAACGCGGTGAGCGCACACAAGGCGATGCGATTCATGTCGATTCCCCTCGATTCCCCAGGACACAATCCGCTCAGCATACGCCGCGGGACCCGGGTCGGATGTGCCGGAAGGCACGCGATTGCGGGACGGAAGCGTCCACAGGCGTGAACTGCTTGCGTGGCTTCAAAGGTATCGCGGGTACCGCGGCCGCCGCCGATCCTGCCAGGCCATGCCTGCGCTGGATTCCGGGCAGGAGCGCCGGAAGCGCCATGTTCGCGCGTGTGCCTGGGGATGTTTCAAAAGCATCGCGGCTGAAGCCGCTCCTACAAGACCGGGCGACGGCTACTCCCCCAACGCCTCGCGCATGAACTCGGGCAGCGCCAAGGCGGCCTTGTGGATATCGACGTTGTAGTAGCGCGTCTCGAACTGCTTGGTCGCGGCGCCGCGTTCGCGGAAGCCGGAAAGGTCGGCGCCCTTGCGCGCCATCGTGCAACTCCACCAGCCGGTCGGATACAGCGGCTGCGGGAAGGTCAGCGTCTTCACCGCGTGGAAATCCGCGTAACGCATCGCCGCGCGCATCGCCTTGATCAGGTCCAGGTGCACCAGCGGCGATTCGCTCTGCTGGACGAGGATGCCGCTGGGCTTGAGCGCCTTGTGACAGCTAGCATAGAACTCCGCGCCGAACAGGCCCTCGGCCGGGCCGACCGGGTCGGTCGAGTCGACGATCACGAGGTCGATCGATTCCGGTTCCTGTTCGGCCATGTACCTGATGCCGTCGATGAACAGCAGTTCCGCGCGCGGGTCCTTGTTCGACTCGCACAGTTCAGGGAAATACTGTTCGGCGAGGCGGGTCACACGCTCGTCGATCTCGACCTGCACCGCGTGCTCGACTTCCTCGTGCTTGAGCACTTCGCGCAAGGTGCCGCAATCGCCGCCGCCGATGATCACGACGCGCTTCGCGCGCGCATGCGTGAACAGCGCCGGATGCGACATCATTTCGTGGTAGAGGAAATTGTCGCGCGTCGAGACCATCGTGCAGCCGTCGATGATCATCAGCTTGCCCCAGTCAGTCGTGTCGTAGATCTCGATCGACTGGAACGGGGTTTGCTCGGCGTGCAGCTTTTCCCTGACCCGCAGCCCGAACGACGAACCGGAGCGCGCGTGCTGTTCGGTGAACCAGAATTGCGGGGGGGCGAGCTGTTCGGACACGGACATGGGTGCTTCCTGCGCTGAGGAGGGCGACGACGGCGCGATGCGTCGCGCAAATGCGAGGGGCGATTGTAGCCGGTCCGCCTGCCGCCGCCATACGCACAACGCAACGTCTCGTTACACTACGCAGCCCGCATTGCGACATGGAGCCTCAAGGTGACCGAACCGCGCTGGAACGCCGACGAGGCGCGCCGTACTTGGGCCATCCCGCACTGGAGCGAAGGTTACTTCGATGTCGGCGACGATGGCGACATGCGGGTGCGTCCGCGTGGCGTCGGTGGTGCGGTGTTGTCGCTGCCGGCGATCGTCGAGGCAGCGCGCGCGCAAGGCGCGCGCCTGCCGCTGCTGGTGCGCTTCGCGGATATCCTGAACGACCGTCGCGCGCGTCTGCAGCGTGCGTTCGCGAACGCGATGAGCGAATGGGAGTATTCCGCCGGTTACACGCTGATCTATCCGATCAAGGTCAACCAGCAGAACAACGTCGCCGGCGAACTCGCGGCGAATGCCGCACCCGGTTTCGGCCTCGAGGCGGGTTCCAAGCCGGAACTCATGGCCGTGCTCGCGCTCAGCAAGGCTGGCAGCACGGTGATCTGCAACGGCTACAAGGACCGCGAATACATCCGTCTCGCGCTGATCGGGCGCAAGCTCGGGCTCGAGCTGTTCATCGTGATCGAGAAACCCTCGGAGCTGCGTTACGTGATCGAGGAGGCGCAGGCGCTCGGCGTCGAGCCGCTGCTCGGCGTGCGCATGCGCCTCAAGAGTCTCGGCGCCGGCAAGTGGCAGAACTCCGGTGGCGACAAGGCGAAGTTCGGTCTGACCCCGCGCCAGCTGCTGACCCTGCTCGACGAGCTGAAGGTCGCGAAGCTTTCGCACGCCCTGAAGCTGCTGCATTTCCACATGGGTTCGCAGATGTCCAACGTGCGCGACATCGCCAACGGCATGCGCGAGGCGGTGCGCTATTTCGTCGAGCTGTCGCACATGGGGCTCGCGATAACGCACATGGATGTCGGTGGCGGACTCGGCGTCGACTACGAGGGCACGCGTTCGCGCTCGGACTGCTCGATCAACTACGGCCTCGACGAGTACGCGTCCGCGGTGGTCGGCGCGCTCGCGGAGGCGTGCACGGCGAACAAACTCGAGCCGCCCCAGGTGCTGACTGAATCGGGTCGTGCGCTGACCGCACATCATGCGGTGCTGGTGGTCAACGTCAGCGAGGTCGAGGAAGCGCCGCGCGGTGCGCTGCCGGCGCCGCGCGCCGACGAACCGGCGGTGCTGCGCCGCCTGCGTGAGACGCATGCCGGGATCGATGCGCGGCCGCCTACCGAGCTCTATCACGAGGCGCAATATCAGCTCGCGGAAGGCCATTCACTGTATGCGCTCGGCCAGTTGTCGCTGGCCGATCGCGCCGAACTCGACGATCTCTACTACGCGATCGTCAACGCGGTGCGCACGCGCCTGAAACCCGACGAGCGCGTGCATCGCCAGGTGCTCGATGAATTGGATCGGACCCTGGTCGACAAGTACTTCGTGAATTTCTCGGTGTTCGAATCGGTGCCCGACGTCTGGGCGATCGACCAGGTGTTCCCGATCGTGCCGATCGCGCACCTGGACCGCGCGCCGGAGCGGCGCGGCGTGATCGCGGACCTGACTTGCGACTCGGATGGCCGCATCGACCACTACGTCGACGCCGACGGCGTCGATGTCAGCCTGCCGCTGCACGCACTGCGCGAAGGCGAGCCGTACCGGCTCGGCATTTTCATGGTCGGCGCGTACCAGGAAACGCTCGGCGACATCCACAACCTCTTCGGCGACACTGACGCGGTCAATGTGCGCCTGACTCGCGATGGCTACGAATTCGCGCATGCGCGTCGCGGCGACACCACCGACCTGATGCTCGACTATGTCGGCTACGATCTCGCCGCGTTGCGTGCCGCGTATCGCGACAAGATTGCCGCGGCGGGCGTGGATGCGGACGAGGCGAAGATGCTAGAAGCAGCGCTGGAGAAAGGACTGACCGGTTACACCTATCTTGCGGAAACGGTGTGAGCAACGTGTTGGTCCTATGCTTCGACTCGCCCCCTTCCGCCCTCCGGGCGCCTTCCCGCGCTGCGTAGGGGAAGGAACGTCGCACAGCGATCCCCTTTGCTTTCCCTTCCCCTGTGCAGCGGGGGAAGGTCGAAGCCGCCCTCAGGCGGCTGAGGGAAGGGTGGAAGGGAGCGCTTTTGGCATTTACCGATCAACACCCCATGACCCCGGAGACTTGAATTGAACGATCTGAAAATCGGTTTTGTCGGACTCGGCGCAATGGGTTTGCCAATGGCCGGACACCTCGCACGCGCCGGACTGCTATGCGCGGTCTGGAACCGTTCGCACGACAAGGCCGCGACCGCCGCGCAGCGGCTGGGCGTCGCCGCACCGGCCACGATCGCCGAGCTCGCCCCGCTGTGCAACGTGATCGCGCTGTGCGTGCCGGCCGACGCCGATGTGCTCGATCTCGCAGGCGAGATCGCCGCGCATGCGCAACCGCGGACGATCGTGGTCGATCACTCGACCGTGTCGTCGGTGACCGCGCGATCTGCGCACGCGATCCTCGCCGCGAAGGGCTGCGCATTCCTCGACGCGCCGGTGTCGGGCGGAGTCGAAGGCGCGAACAACGGCAAGCTCTCGGTCATGGTCGGCGGCGATGCCGATGCGCTGATCGCGGTGCGGCCGATGCTCGACTGCTATGCGGCGAAGGTCAGCCACATGGGCGCGGTCGGCGCCGGTCAGAACACCAAGGCGGTCAACCAGGTGCTGGTTGCGGGCATCGCGCAGGCGGTCTGCGAGGGCCTCGCCTTGTCGGAACAACTTGGTCTGGATCCGGAGCGTTTGCTGCCGACGCTGCAGGCCGGCGCGGCCGGCAACTGGTTCCTCGACAAGCGCGGCGCCACGATGCTGCGCGACGAGTTCAAGGTCGGCTTCAAGCTCGCGCTGTTGCACAAGGACCTGAAGATCGTGCGCGAGCTCGCGGTCGCCGCCGGCACCGACCGTTCGGTGATCGAGAAATCGCTGGCCGACTACGCGGTGTTGCTCGCGCAGGGCCACGGCGACGAGGACATCTCGGCGCTGATCCGGCTGAAGCGTCCGCGCTGAGCGGTCGGGACGCACAGCGATCGGCTTCCCGTCCGCTCGCAACGTCTCGCTTTCCCTTCCCCCGCGAAGCGAGCGAAGGTGCCGAGGAAGGGCACTGGCCTCGCTTTCCCTTCCCCTGCGAAGCGGGGGAAGGTGCCGAAGGCGGAAGGGGCCGCTGGCACGAAGTCGCCGCCCGCCAAGCGCCCGTCACCGCTCGCGACGCCTCGCTTTCCCTTCCCCTGCGAAGCGGGGGAAGGGAAAGCTTTCGCATCCCATTGAGGGAAGGACACCTTCGTCGGTGACTATCCGTCGAACCCGTCAGCGAAGATCGTGTCGCCGAAAGGGAGCGCGAATCTCCACAGCTTCGCGCTGTTGTCGGTCACGTAGATCGCGCCGTCGACGAGGATCGGGCTCTGCCAGTGCAGGCTGCCGGTGTGCGGCGAACTCCACAGCACGGTGCCGGTCAGCGGGTCGCGCGCGGTCACGCAGGTGCCGCCGCCGGTACACGAACCGGCGTTGTAGAGCACGCCGTTGGCTATGATCGGCGAGGTCGACGAGCCGCTCTTGGTCCAGCGCGACGTCAGCACCGGCCGGTTGCTGCCGTCGAGGCCGAGCTGCAGGGCGGAAAGACCGCTGCCGTTGCCGACGAACAGCCAGGTCGAGCCGTCGGTGCCGTTGACCCACACCGCCGGCTGCTCGCGCATGCCGCCGCCACCCTGCGGCACGCCGAGGTTCTGCAGTTCGCCGCCGACATGCGCCGGCGCGCCGGCACCGCTCATGTTGTCGAGGTTGATCAGGCGCAGCTTCGCGTCCTTGCCGACCTGCATGCCGAGATGCGCGACCGTGCTGCCGGCCGGTACCGGCAGGATCGCCAGCGAAATCGAGCCGAGGTCGGTGTCGCTGTCCTGCAGGCTCTGGAAGTCCGTCGGCGTATAGCTGTCGCGCGGCATGCCGGCGCCGTTGCCGGTGCCATCCGGCGCCAGCGCGAGCACGCTGTCGCCCCAGTTGAAGCCGCCGGAGTTCGCGTTGAACTGGCCGTTGCCGGTTGCGATGTAGACGCGGTTCGTCGCCGCGTAGAACGTCGCGCCGCCGCGGCCCCAGATGCCGCTCTGTCGCGATGCGCAATCATCGGTGCCGACCGTGCCGTTGAGCACGAAGTGGATCGTCTTGTCGCTGCACAGCGTATTGAAGACCTTTTGCGCGCCGCTGGCGAGATCGATCGAGACCAGGTGTCCCTGGTAGTCGCCGCTGTCACCGATGTAGCCGTCCGTCACCACGATCAGGTGCTTCGCGCTGCCGGAATCCGCGATCGTCAGGCCCGAGGCGCCCTTCTCGACGCTGGTCTTCAACGTGATCAATTCGGGCCAGCCGCCGGTCAGCGTCTCGACGCCGTCGCCGATTCTGTACTTGTGCGCCTTGCCGTCGACACCGTAGCTGTAGACGAACTGCCGGTTCGGATCGATGGCCGGGGACGCAGTCGTGGGTTGCCTGCCGGTCGTCTGTCTGGACCAGAGGGTAGCGCCGTTGGC
>JBIODY010000113.1:0-7418 GCA_044445505.1 Lysobacterales bacterium | reverse complement strand
GGATTGCTCCGGCCATCACAGGCCGCGCCTGAGCGCGTCCGGCATGGCCAGTTCGCGCGATAATCGCGTGATGACCGATACCGGCATGCTGGACGCAATCCTGATCGGCGGTGGCCACAATGGCCTCGTCTGCGCGGCCTACCTCGCGAAGGCCGGGTTGAAGGTGACCGTGCTCGAACGCCGCGACGTGGTCGGCGGCGCTGCGGTGACCGAGGAATTCCACCCGGGATTCCGCAACTCGGTCGCCGCGTACACGGTGTCGCTGCTGCAGCCGAAGGTGATCGCCGATCTCGATCTGGCCGCGCATGGCTTGAAGATCGTCTCGCGCAAACTCAACAATTTCCTGCCGCTGCCGGATGGACGCTACCTGGCGACCGGCGCCGGCCGCACGCAGGCCGAGATCGCGAAGTTTTCGCGGCGCGACGCCGAACGCCTGCCCGAATACGAACGTCGCCTCGAGGCGATCGCCGACGTGTTGCGCGCGCTCGCGCTGGAGCCGCCGCCGAACGTGACCGAGGGCGGCTGGCTGAAGGCGTTGCCGGAGCTGCTGCGCGCGGGCCGCCTCGGCAAGCGCGTGAAGGCGCTGGACGCGACGCTGCGCACCGATCTGCTCGACCTGTTCGCGATCTCCGCGGCCGAATACCTCGACCGCTTCTTCGAGAGCGAGCCGATCAAGGCGGTGCTCGGTTTCGACGGCATCGTCGGCAACTACGCGAGCCCGTACACGCCGGGCAGCGCCTACGTGCTGCTGCATCATGTGTTCGGCGAAGTGAACGGCGTCAAGGGCGCGTGGGGCCATGCAATAGGCGGCATGGGCGCGATCACCCAGGCGATGGCGAAGTCGGCGACGGCTTGCGGCGTGCAGATCCGCACCGGCTGCGGCGTACGCGAGGTCATCGTCGAACAGTCTCATGGAAAGCCGGGCCGCGCGGTCGGCGTCGTCACCGAAAAAGGCGAAACCCTGCGCGCACGCTGCGTCGTCGCGAACGTGAATCCGAAACTGCTCTACGAACGCCTGCTCGATCCGGCCGTGGTACCGGCGCCGACCCGCGAGCGCATGGCGAACTGGCGCTGCGGTTCCGGCACGTTCCGCATGAATGTCGCGTTGTCAGAACTGCCGCGTTTCAGCGCGTTGCCGGCGCCGGGCGATCATCTGACCGCCGGCATCATCCTCGCACCGAGTCTCGACTACATGGATCGCGCGTACCTGGACGCGCGTGCGCACGGCTGGTCGAAGAAGCCGATCGTCGAGATGCTGATCCCGTCGACGCTCGACGACTCGCTCGCGCCGCAAGGCCGGCATGTCGCCAGTCTGTTCTGCCAGCACGTCGCGCCGGTGCTGTCCGAGGGACGCAGCTGGGACGATCACCGCGACGAAGTCGCGGATCTGATGATCGCGACCGTCGATCGCTGGGCTCCAGGGTTCAAGGCCTCGGTGCTCGGGCGCCAGATCAAGAGCCCGCTCGACCTCGAACGCGATTTCGGCCTGCTCGGCGGCGACATCTTCCACGGCGCGCTGTCGCTGAACCAGCTGTTCAGCGCGCGGCCGATGCTCGGTCAGGCCGGCTATCGCGGCGCGCTGCCGGGCCTTTATCTGTGCGGCGCCGGCACGCATCCTGGCGGCGGCGTGACCGGTGCGCCGGGGCACAACGCGGCGCGCGTGGTCGCCGCGGATCTGCGCTGAGCGGAACCGGGCGCGCTTCGGCATCCGGGCACTCGCCATACGAAAGCCGTCGTTGACATTCGCTGCGGCGCGATCCAGCATCGATGTTCCGGCTCGGGCGTCGGGCCAACTGCGGAGGCAGCATGAGGATGTTGTTTGCAATCGCGCTATCGATCGCGCTTCCCGCGTTCAATGCGGCGCAGGCTGCCGAGCAGGCAGCCGAGCCGGTCAAGGCGACCACCAGAGATGCGTTCGAATCCGTCGCGCGCGATGTGCGCGGGGAGATGGCGGACGGCGGGCGCTACGCGTACATCAAGCCGGATGAGCGCACGAAGATCGAGAGTGGGCTCGCGGAAATGAGCGCGTTGTTCGAGAAGAGCGGCTCGGTGGAGCAGATGAATGGCGAGCAGAAGATCGCGCTGTTCAACGCGCAGGAGAAAGTGAACTCGATTCTCGCATTGCGCGACCGGGATCGGTTGATCTGCGAACGTGGCGCGCTGACCGGTTCGCGGATCGTTTCCACGAGCTGCCATACCTATGGCGAAATCGAGGCGTCGCGGCAGGCGAGCCAGAAATTGATGCAGGAAAAGGTCGCCGCACCGCCGTGCATCTCGAAGCCATGCGGCGGTTAGCAGCTCCGCGGACCGCCGAGAGAACGAGTCTTTCGCCGCATCGATCGGACGCCGACGCTGCGCAATTCACCTCGATCGCCGACTGACGGATCGCGGAGCCTGCGCGCAACCCCGCGCCGGCGCCCGCTATGGCTGCGCGCTGCCGCTTTTCGGCGGCGTGCCGGATGGCCCATCCGGGCGCGTGGCGGGATCGGCATCCGCGCCAGTCCTCGCTTCGCCCTTCGCGAGCTTCTTCTGGCGCTTTTCGTCCTGCTGCTTTTTCTTGGCGATCTCGCGCTGGCGCTTGTCGAATGAATAATTGGGTTTTGCCATCGACTTCTCCGTTCCAACACAAAAAACCCCGGGCGTTGCGGCCCGGGGTTGGTTACATCAGCGAAGCGCTGTGGCTTACGCCATCTGCACTTCGTCGGCCTGCATGCCTTTCTGGCCCTGCACGGCGATGAAGCTGACGCGCTGGCCTTCGGCCAGACTCTTGAAACCCGCGCCCTGGATGGAGCGGAAATGCACGAAAAGGTCGGGGCCGCTCTCCGGCGTGATGAACCCGAAACCCTTCGCATCGTTGAACCACTTGACGGTACCGTTCTGGCGATTTGCCATGACGCAAGACTCCTGCAACTCGAAACAATGAATTCGCGACCACGGGGACATCCCGGGTCGAGACTGAGGTTGGCAAGGAGAACGCGAGGTGAGGCGATGGAGCAAATCGGAAGATCGACCGCATCAGGCCACGATTCACAGTGATCCTGCAAAACACAGTGCGCGCACCATACAGGGTATTTGCATGGAATGCGAACCCGAAGCTGAACGGGTTCGGCTGCCGATACGGTCAGCGCGGGCGCGGTTCCCTGATCGCGAGCAGCTGACGCAGCTCGGTGCGTTCCTCTTCGGTCAATCCCGCCGCACCCTTCGCCTCCAGCTCCTTCAGGCGAAGCTGCAGATCCGAGCGGCGCTGGGATTCGGTCTGCCGATTGAGCTGGGCGATCGCGCCGAGGAACTCCTCGCGGCTTGCTTCCTCGCCGCCGGGGAATTCCGCGATCGCGAGCTTGTGCAGTGGCCTGGCTTCTTCGCGCTCGGCGAAATGCTCTAGCAGGGAGCCGGTGGTGAGACCCGAACGCGCGCGACACAGCGCGATCAGTTCGATGAGCAACGGGATGCCGGGCTGACGCAGTTCGGCGAACAGCCATGGCGGATCGAGCGCACTCGCCAGCGCCGGACTTTGCACCAACAGGGTGATCGCCGCGCGCACCAGCGAGCGCTGTTGCGGGCGCGCGTCGCGCGGCCTGGTGGCCACGCCCGCAGGCGGGGCAGCGACGTGCACGCGCACGCCGGTCGTCTTGTCGAGCTCGGCCAGCATCAGGTCGCGGAATGCGCCGTCCGGGATCTGCGCGAGCAGCGGCCGTGCGCGCTCGGCGAGGCGCGCCTTGCCGTCGAGGCTGGTCAGGTTCACATCCTTGCCGAGCTCGCTGAAGAAGAACACGCTGAGCGGCGTGGCGTCCTTCAGGCGCTGCTCGAAGCCATCGAGGCCTTCCTTGCGGACCAGCGAATCCGGATCCTCGCCGTCGGGCAGGAACAGGAACAGCGCCTGGCGCCCGTCGCGCATGCGCGGCAGCACCGATTCGACCGCACGCCACGCGGCCTGGCGACCGGCGCGGTCGCCGTCGAAGCAGAAATACACATCGGCGCATTGGCGGAACAGGATTTCCGCATGATCGCGCGTGGTCGCGGTGCCCAGCGTCGCGACCGCCTGCGGCACGCCGAACTGGTGCAGGCTGATCACGTCCATGTAACCCTCGACGACGATCAGACGCGGAATCTTCGTATGCGCCTCGCGCACCTGCCACAGGCCGAACAGCTCGCGACCCTTGTGGAACAGCGGCGTCTCGGGCGAGTTCAGATATTTCGGACCATCGGGTTTGTCCTTGCGCGCGTCCTGCGCGCCCACCGGCGGCGCAGCGCTCTGTTGAGAGGCGGCAGCAGAGATGCTCGCTTCCTGATCTTCGCGCTCAGGACGAGCGTCGGGAATAACCCTCCCGCCAAACGCGATCGTGCGCCCGCGCCGGTCGAGGATCGGAAACATGACGCGGTCGCGGAAACGGTCGTACTTGCTGCCGCGGTCGCCATGGGTCAGCAGCCCGGCCGTCTCGAGCAGCGCGATGTGCGGCGGGCTCGTACCGAGCGCGTTCTTCAGCGCGTCCCATCCATCCGGCGCGTAGCCGAGGTTGAAGCGCGCGATCGTCGCGTCGTCAAGTCCGCGGTTGGCAAAATACGCCTTTGCCACCTCGTTCCCACGAAGCTGGCGGCTGTAGAACTTCGCCGCGGCATCGAGCAGGTTGTACAGATCGCCGACGTCCTCGCGCGGTGCCTCGCGGCTGCCTTCATAAGGCACCTTGAGGCCGGCGCGGCTCGCAAGTTCCTCCACCGCATCGGGAAATTCGAGACGGTCGTAGTTCATCAGGAAACCGATCGCGCTGCCGTGCGCGCCGCAACCGAAGCAGTGGTAGAACTGCTTGGCCGGACTCACCGTGAACGAGGGCGAGCGCTCGTCGTGGAACGGGCAGCGCGCGGACCAGTCGCGGCCGGATTTCTTCAACGGCACGCGCTCCTGGATCACATCGACGATATCGACGCGCGCCAGCAGGTCGTCAATGAATCGTTCGGGGATGCGGCCGGCCATGGAGCGCTAGAATGCCACGCGGCCACGGCCGATGGCGGCCGGGTTCCGCTTCGCTCGCGGCGAACTGCCGCGCGTCAGCCGGATGGTTATGCCGCCTGGCAGCCGGGTCTACCCGATTCCGTACTACCGAGAGGATCGCATCATGTGGGGACATCGACCGCAACCCGGCGAATGGCTGATCAAGAGCCACATGCTCGACGAAGCCGCGCTCGCGGCGATGAGGGCCGTGAAGATCGTGCGCACCTACGACGTACCCTATGTCGGCTCGTGCAACAAGAAGGGCGACAAGGTCTACATCGACCACGAGCTGCCGAAGACACTGGTGCATGCCGGCAAGCGCTACAACGTCGATCGCTACATCGTGATGCACGAAGTCGTCGAGATGCTGTTCGAGCACGCGTTGAAATTCCAGTATCGCGATGCGCACCAGATCGCGCTGCGCGTCGAACGCGCGCTGGTGCAATCGGATGGATTGCCGTGGCCGGTCTACAACCGCTTCTGCGCACGCTGGATCAAGCGCATCGGGGAGCGCCGGCATTATCCGAATCCGCCGCCGGATATCGACCTCAAGCCCGAGATCGACGAAGACGACAAGGCAACGCTGCGTCGCATGGGCGCGCGGCGTGCCGCGAAGTCTGGGCGCGATTCGATGCGCTGAACCGATGCGCTGAATCGATGCGTTGCGGGCGGAACGTCAGGTGCCCAAGCGCGTCTTCACGAGTTGCGACAGCGCGCCCATGTCGGCACGGCCGGCCACCTGCGGCTTGACCAGGCCGATCACCTTGCCCATGTCCTTCGGACCGGCGGCGCCGGAATCGGCAATCGCCCTGGCGATGATCGCGTCGATCTCGGCGGCCGAGAGCTGCGCCGGCAGATAACCCTGGATCACGCCGACCTCGAATTCCTCGATCACCGCGAGATCCTCGCGGCCGGCGGCGCGGAACTGGCTGATCGAATCGCGGCGCTGCTTGAGCATTTTCTCGATCGCCGCGAGCACTTGGGTGTCGTCCAGCTGGATGCGTTCGTCGACCTCGCGCTGCTTGATCGCCGCATTGATCAGGCGGATCACGCCGAGGCGCTCCTTCTCGCCGCCTTTCATCGCGGCCTTCATGTCTTCGATCAAGCGTTCTTTGAGGGACATGGATCGATGCTCCGGGTCTGGCCTGAGGGACAGGGTTCAAGCTAGGTTGGGGTGAGCGCCGCGAACCCCAACGGGCTGGCGACGGGTTGCGGGCCGAGCGTCGGGATTCGCTGCATCATCCCAACCTGCGGTTTGCCTCGGGCTTCCCGGCCACAAATGCAAAAAGCCGGCATCGCTTGCGCCATGCCGGCCGATTTCACAGCCCGTCATCGCTACCGGGCCGCAAAGCCCGACGCGATCAGTACAACCGTTGTTTCTTGGTCACGTCGCGCGAAACGCGGCGAAGGTGACGCTTGACCGCAGCGGCGCGCTTGCGCTTGCGCTCCTGGGTCGGCTTTTCATAGAACTCGCGCTTGCGCACTTCGGCCAGTACGCCAGCCTTCTCGCAGGTGCGCTTGAAACGGCGCAGGGCAAACTCGAACGGTTCGTTTTCGCGAACTTTGACGCTGGGCATAGGTTCTCCGATGACACAGGCCCGGGGCTGTTCGGGCGAGCCGTGTATTCTATCGCGATGAATCAGCCCTTTGCAAAGCCGCCCGGGTCCGGCCCCGTCCTCGGGGTCGAGACCTCGTGCGATGAAACCGGGGTCGCGGTCTACGATACGGCGCGCGGGCTGCTCGCCCACACCTTGTACAGCCAGATCCGCATGCACGCCGAATATGGCGGCGTGGTGCCGGAGCTGGCCTCCCGCGACCACGTCCGCAAGCTGCTGCCGCTGGTCCGTGAAACCCTCGCGGCGGCGAACCTGCGCGTCGGCGAGCTCGCCGGCATCGCCTACACGGCCGGGCCGGGCCTGGTCGGCGCCCTGCTGGTCGGTGCGACCGCGGCGCGCTCGCTCGCCTGGGCATTGGGGATACCGGCGGTCGGCGTGCATCACATGGAAGGCCACCTGCTGGCGCCGTTGCTCGAAGCCGATCCGCCGGCGCCGCCGTTCGTCGCGTTGCTGGTCTCGGGCGGGCATTCGATGCTGGTCGAGGTCGCCGCGATCGGCCGCTATCGCCTGCTCGGTGATACGCTCGACGATGCCGCCGGCGAAGCGTTCGACAAGACCGCCAAGCTGATGGAGCTGCCGTACCCGGGCGGACCGGCGCTGGCCGCGCTGGCCGGGCAAGGCCGACCCGGCAGATTCCGCTTCGCGCGGCCGATGACCGATCGACCCGGTCTCGATTTCAGTTTTTCCGGCCTCAAGACCCAGGTCCTGCTCGCCTGGCGGGCCAGCGACCAGTCACGCCAGACCAAGGCCGACATCGCCCGCGCGTTCGAGGAGGCCGTGGTCGAAACCCTGGTGATCAAGTGCCGCCGTGCGCT
>JBIODY010000112.1:0-7439 GCA_044445505.1 Lysobacterales bacterium | reverse complement strand
CCAGCACCGCCATGCGCACGAAGATGCCATTCGCGACCTGTTCGAGCACCACCGACTGTGCTCCATCGGCGACTTCGCCGGCGATTTCGATGCCGCGGTTAATCGGGCCCGGATGCATCACGAGCGCATCGGGCCCGGCGCAGGCGAGGCGCGCGCGCGACAGGCCGTAGCGCGCGAAATAGTCGGCCTCGTCGAGGCTTCCCAGCTGCTCGATGCGCTCCTTCTGGATGCGCAGCATGATGATGACGTCGGCCGCATCGAGCGCCGCGTCGAAATCTTCAACAATGCGGCAATCCGGAAATTCCTCGCGGTCCGGCAGCAGCGCCGCCGGGCCGCACAGGCGGATCTCGGCCGCGCCGAGCGCGGCGAGGCCGTGGATGTCCGAGCGCGCGACGCGCGAGTGGCGGATGTCCCCGCAGATCGCGACCTTGAGGCCGTCGATGCTGATCTTGTGATCGCGGATCGTGAGCAGGTCCAGCAAGCCCTGGGTCGGATGCGCTTGGTTGCCATCGCCGGCGTTGAGGATCACCGCCTTGCGCGCGTGTGCGGCGAGCCGCGCCGGCGTGCCGTTCTCCCGGTGGCGCACCACGAACGCGTCGCTGCCCATGGCCTCCAGTGTGGCCAGCGTGTCCTCCAGGCTCTCGCCCTTGCTGGTGGAGGAACCGGCGATGTCGAAATTGACGACGATCGCGCCAAGCCGGCGCGCGGCGAGCTCGAAGCTGGTGCGGGTGCGTGTCGAGGATTCGAAGAACAGGTTCACGATCGTGCGGCCGGCGAGCAGCGGCGACAGCGCGCCGGAGCGGTACTGCGCGCGCAGATGCGCGGCGCGGTCGAGCAGGGCGGTGATGCGTTCGCGGCCGAGGCCTTCGAGAGTCAGCAGGTGGCGCAGGCGGCCGCGGTTGTCGATTTGCAGATCGGACATCGGTCGGAATCCGTGAGGCTCAGGAACGACTGCGCTGCATGGCCTGCGCATCCGTCGCGGCGAGCCATGCTTCGAGAATGATTTCTGCCGCGAGCGAATCGATCGCGGCCGCGTCCTTGCGCTTCGCGGCTCCGTGCGCACGCGCTTCGGCGAAACGTCGGGCCGCTTCGCCCGAGGTGTAGCGTTCATCGACCAGATGCGTGGGACGCGTGTAGCGCTTCTGCAACGCGGCGGCGAACTCGCGCGCCGCGCGTGTCATCGGCTGTTCGGCGCCGTCGAGCGCGAGCGGCAGGCCGACCACGAGCCACTCCGGCCGCCACTCCGCGATCAGCGCGTCGAGTCGCTGCCAGTCGCCATTCGCCAGCGTGGTCAGCGCGCGTGCACTCGCGGCGATGCGGTTGCCGACCGCTACGCCGACGAGGCGCTTGCCGAAGTCGAACGCGAGGACGCTGCCCGGGCTGAAAGCGAAAGCACCGGATCCGGGAGCCGACGGCTCAGGCGTGGCCGGCATAGCTGGCGAGCTGGATAAGGTTGACGCCGACCAGGTTCGCCGCGGCTTCCCAGCGATCCTCGAGCGGTGTATCGAACAGCACCAGGTCGGCGGCGGGCGCGGTCAGCCAGTGGTTGTCGCAAAGTTCCTGCTCGAGCTGGCCGGGACTCCAGCCGGAATAACCCAGCGCGACCAGCGCCTGACGCGGACCCTTGCCGGCCGCGATCGCGACCAGGATATCGCGCGAGGTGGTCACGCTGATGCGATCCGAAATGCGGAATGAGGATTCCCAGTCGCCGCCGGGCGTATGCAGGACGAAGCCGCGCTCGGGCTGCACCGGACCGCCGATCATCACCGGCGCGTCGACGACCTCGATCAGTTCGGAATGCAGGTTCATCTGCGCGAGCACGTCGCCGAGCCGGTACTCGGAAAGCCGGTTGATCATCAGCCCCATCGCGCCGTCCTCGCCGTGCTGGCACAGGAACGCGACGCCGCGCGCGAAATTCGGGTCGCGCAAGGCCGGCATTGCGATCAGCAGCTGGTTGGTCAGCGGAGTCGGCTCGGACATGCGCGCATTGTACTGAACGCGGGTTGCGAGGTCTGACGGATGGGTAACCGGGAGACGGGAGAGGCGGTGCCGGGTAGCCGTCTCCCGTCTCACCTAACGGTTGCGCAGGATGTCGCCGGGCAGGAACTGCCAGGTCCGCGAGATATACAGCTCGTCGATCTTGTCCCTGGATTCCGGCAGCGCCGGAAACGGCTCGGCGAGGCGCACGATGCGGATCGCCGCGTCGTCAAGGACCTTGTGGCCGCTCGACTGGATCACATCGATGCTCTTGATCCTGCCGTCGCGGCGCAGGCCGACGGTCAGCACGAGCTGGCCATGCAGCTGCTGGCGGCGCGCCTCGTCCGGGTAGTTCAGGTTGCCGATGCGCTCGATGCGGGCGACCCAGGCGTGCATGTAGGCGGCGAACTCGTACTCGCGGGTGTTCGCCGAGACGTACTTGCGCTTGGGACGTTTGGCGTACTGCTCCGACTCGCGCTGGATTTCCTGCGCGAGCTGGGCCATTTCCATCTTGCGTTGCTCGGTCTCGCGTTCGTTCTGCGGGGGCTGCGTCGATTCCGGCGCCTGGCGGTCGGTGGCGACGCTGAAATCGGATTTTTTCCGGGTCAGCACTTCAGCCGTGCTCGGCGGCGCCGGTCGCGGCGCGCCATCCTCCAGCGGCACCGGCGCGATGCCGGGTACCGGCTTCGGCAAAGGGCTGGACAGCGGCTGCGCGGGCCTGTGCGCCTTGTCCGCGTCGCCGCCGCCGCTGTTGTTTGCCTGCGCGATGAAATCGGCCTTGTCCGGCTTCTCGCTGTTCGCCGACTGCACCAGGATTACGTCGAGCGAGGGCAGGCGCGGCGCCGGTTTTTCGAACTCGAACGTGAGCCCGAGCGCGAGCACGGCATGCGCGACGATCGAGAACAGCAAGGTCACGCCGAGGCGGTCGCCGCCGCCGTAGGCTGAATCCGCCATCACGCCGCCGTGCCGCCTTCGAGCCGGTCGAACAACTGGCCGGCGATGTTGAGGCCGAACGCGGCGTCGAGTTCGCGCACGCAGGTCGGCGAGGTCACGTTGATCTCGGTCAGCCAGTCGCCGATCACGTCGAGGCCGACGAAGCGCATGCCGCGCCGGATCAGCTCGGGGCCGACCTGCGCGGCGATCCAGCGGTCGCGCTCGGACAGCGGCACGCCGACGCCCTTGCCGCCGGCGGCAAGGTTGCCGCGGAACTCGTCGCCCTGCGGGATGCGCGCCAGCGCGTACGGCACCGGTTCGCCGTCGATCATCAGGATGCGCTTGTCGCCGGCGCTGATCTCGGGGATGAACTTCTGCGCGATCGCGAACGCCTGGCCATTGCCGGTCAGGGTTTCGAGGATCACGTTCAGGTTCGGATCGCCGTGGTGCGAGCGGAAGATGCTGCGCCCGCCCATGCCGTCGAGCGGCTTGAGCACGACTTCGCCGTACTCGGCAACGAAGCGCTTGAGTTCGGTCGCATCGCGCGCGATCGCGGTCGGCGGACAGCACTGCGGGAACTGCAGCGCGAACAGCTTCTCGTTCGCGTCGCGCAGCCCGCGCGGATCGTTCACGACGGTCACGCCCGTACGCTGCGCGAGTTCCAGCACCATCGTGTCGTAGATGAACTGGGCATCGACCGGCGGGTCCTTGCGTGCGAACACGAAGTCGATGCCGGCCAGCTCGCGCCACTGCGCGGCTTCGAGGCTGAACCAGTCGTGCGGGTCGTCGCGGACGCGCAGCGGCGCCAGCCGCGCCCACGCGTTGCCGGCGCGCACCGCCAGATCGCCCTGGGTCATGTAGAACAGCGTGTAGCTGCGGCGCTGCGCTTCGAGCAGCATCGCCAGGGTGGTGTCCTTCTTCGGCCGGATCGCGGCGATCGGATCCATCAGGACAGCGAGGGTTCGGGTCATGCGAGGGTCCGGGAAGGCAGGAGGCCGGGCAAGCATAGCGGCGACGGATGCGGGGTTGCTGCGAACCCTGCCATGCGGCGTCGCGTTGCGTCAGATTCGGCCTTTTTTCAGCGCGTCGACCGTCGCGGACGCGACGCGCGTCGCAACCTGCGCACGCATCGCATCTTACACTTCAAGCTCGCGTAAAGCGTTTCTGTTCGGCGGTGTTTTTCCGGCGATTCTTGCACTTACGACAATAACTTGACAGCTTCGCTGACGTGTTGGATAAGAGGGAACGGCTGCGCCACGTAGCGGTCGAATCGGCCGACGACCGCCGGCTCAGGCACACGGTTTGCATGGTATGGCGGCATGTCCGTTTTGCGCGGCTGTCGCCGTGGGCATCGAGTTTTGGCAGGGGGAACAGGTGGACGACACGAAAGAAGGAGGTCTGAACGGTGTCAAGGTCATGGTCATCGACGATTCGAAGACCATACGCCGCACCGCGGAGACCTTGCTGCGCAAGGAGGGCTGTGAAGTCGTCACTGCGACCGACGGTTTCGAGGCGCTGTCGAAGATTTCCGACCAGCACCCGCAGATCATCTTCGTCGACATCATGATGCCGCGGCTGGACGGCTACCAGACCTGCGCCCTGATCAAGAACAACCAGATGTTCAAGAGTACGCCGGTGATCATGCTGTCCTCGAAGGACGGCCTGTTCGACAAGGCGCGTGGCCGTATCGTCGGCTCCGAGCAGTACCTGACCAAACCGTTCACACGCGAGGAGCTGCTCGGCGCGATCCGTCGCCATGTAGACGGAACGTGAAAGTCGCGAGCGCCATTTTCTTGGGACAGGGATGGACCACCGCGACATGCGCGAGAGCGCCTGTCACGGCAAACGTGGCGCGGCTCCGTCGCGACCGTTTGTTCAAACCGCGGCAGGATGCGCGGTTTTGCAGATCGATTACGCGGGCAGGGGAAAAGATGGCAGCCAACCGCACCATGACCACGCGTGGCCGCTTGCGCCGCGCCGGCGAATTTCCGGCTGACGCGGCGGTGCGCGCGCGCGCGGCGCTCGCGCGCAGGCAGTGCGCATGAGCGACACGACCGCCAGCACCGATTTCTCCGCCACGCCGTTCGAGGCGCTGGCCGAATACGAACGGCGCAGCCTTGCCCATGCGGCCGGCGCGCCGGAGCAGATCGAGGCGCCCGGACTCTGGCGCGGCATCGGTTTCCGGATCGGCGAACGCCATTTCGTCAGCAGCATTGCCGAAGTCAACGAAATCCTGACCCTGCCTTCGCTGACCCTGGTGCCGGGCGCGAAGAGCTGGCTGCTCGGCATTGCGAATGTGCGCGGCAACCTGGTACCGGTCATCGATCTGCGCGAATTCACCGGCGCCGGCCGCACGACGACCAGCGACACCACGCGTGTCCTGATCGTGCGTCAGCATGGCGGCAGTGCCGGCCTGCTGGTCGACGAGGTGCTCGGCCAGCGCAGCTTCTCCGAGGAGCAGCTGGCGGCGACGGTCGGCGAAGCCGACGAGAATTACGGGCGCTTTGTCGGCGAGAACGTCCAGTTGGGCGAGGTGCTGTGGGGTTTGTTCAGCATGGCGGCTTTGACCCGCAGCGCGGATTTCCAGCAGGCCGCAGCATGAACCAGACGAAAGGGTGCACGTGTGCCGGGTGGCGTCGCCAGGTCGCGATGCACGGGCGTATTGCCCGCGCAGCAGTCATGCCAGTGACGGGCGCGCGGAGCAGGCGGCGCGGCTGTGCCGCGACCGTGCGGGCTGTCCACCCGGAATTTTTTGCGCATCGAATTGGATCGACCGTCTGCGGCGGGCGACGGATATGGGCTACGGGGGGTGAAGTGTGAGTACTACATCGGGTGCACTCGGAGCCGAGCGCGGCAGTGCGAATACGGTTCTGTTCGTCCTGCTCGGCGCCTTGTTCGTCTTCGCGATCATTGACTTCGCGTTCCTGTATTACAACAACGTGCAGGATCGCAAGGCGGTCGCGTACACGACCCAGATCCAGGTGTCCTCGCAGCAGCTCGCCAAGTACGCGTCGGAAGCCGCGGGCGGCAACGAACTCGCGTTCCAGGAACTGAAGAGCACGAGCGACAACATCGACGCCTACGTACAGGCCCTGAACAAGGGCGACAAGACCGGCATGCCCGGTTACGCGAAGGATCCCGGCCTGTCGGCCGAACTCGGTGCGCTGACCCAGGCCTGGACCCAGCTGCAGACCGACGCGGCCAAGATCCACGACAACAAGGATGTCGTGCTGGGCGCCGCGACCAGCGCGAAGGATTTCACCGACAAGCTGTCGGCACTGAACTCGCGGATGAGCGAGGTCGTCAATATCCTGACCGACAAGAACGCCAGTGCCTCGCAGGTCTACATCGCCTCGCGCCAGATGCAGCTCGCCGACCGCATGGGCGGCCGCGTGACCAAGATCCTCGCCGGCGGCACCGATACCCAGTCTTCCGCCGCGGGCCTCGAGCGCGATTCGCGCCTGTACCAGACCGTCGTCACCGGCCTGCTCAACGGCGCTTCGGAACTCAACATCCGTCCGCTCGACAACGCGAACGCGAAGCAGATCGTCGGCGACGTCGCCCAGCAGTGGACCGCGGTGACCGAACCGGTCAAGGCGATCCTGACCTCCGCAACCACCCTGCAGGAGGTCAAGGACGCCGCAGACAAGACGTTCACTGACAGTCAGGACGTATTGCTGCGCGCGGCCAGCGCCGCGCAGCGCATCGACGTGCGCTCATCGAACAATTTCCGGTTCCCGAGCCCGCTGTGGGGCGCGGTCGCCGCGGCCGTCGCGATCCTGCTGCTGCTGTTCCTCGGCCTGAACCTGTTCCGCGACCAGCGCCGCCGCTACCAGCAGACCCAGGAACTCAACCAGCGCAACCAGGACGCGATTCTGCGCCTGCTCGATGAAATGGGATCGCTGGCCGAAGGCGACCTGACCGTGAAAGCGACCGTGACCGAGGACATCACCGGTGCGATCGCGGACTCGGTCAACTTCGCGGTCGAGGCGTTGCGCAGCCTGGTCACCACGATCAACGAGACCGCCGTGCAGGTGTCCGCCGCCGCGCAGGAAACCCAGGGTACCGCGATGCACCTGGCCGAAGCCGCGCAACACCAAGCGCGCCAGATCACCTCCGCGTCGGCCGCGATCAAGGACATGGCGACCTCGATCGACAACGTGTCGAGGAACTCGACCGACAGTGCCGAGGTCGCGCAGCGCTCGGTGCAGATCGCCGCGAATGGCGCCCAGGTCGTGCGTCAGACGATCCAGGGCATGGATTCGATTCGCGACCAGATCCAGGAAACCTCCAAGCGCATCAAGCGTCTCGGCGAGTCCTCGCAGGAAATCGGCACCATCGTCGAACTCATCAACGACATCGCCGAGCAGACCAACATCCTGGCGCTCAACGCGGCGATCCAGGCTGCATCCGCCGGTGAAGCGGGCCGCGGCTTCGCGGTCGTCGCCGACGAAGTGCAGCGTCTCGCGGAACGCGCTTCCGGCGCGACCAAGCGCATCGAAACGCTGGTGCAGACGATTCAGTCCGAT
>JBIODY010000111.1:0-7473 GCA_044445505.1 Lysobacterales bacterium | reverse complement strand
GGATGCCCCGGATCGATCGCGCGCACTTCGACCAGGCCGGTGCCCTTCGGCCACACCCCGATCTTGACCGCGGCCGCGTACGACAGGTCGATGATGCGATTCTCGTGGAACGGCCCGCGATCGTTGATGCGCACGATCACGCTCTTGCCGTTGTCGAGATTGGTCACGCGCGCGTAGCTCGGCAGCGGCAAGGTCTTGTGCGCCGCGCTGAACGCGTACATGTCGTAGGGCTCGAACGACGAGGTCATGTAGCCGTGGAACTTGTTGCCGTACCACGACGCGATGCCGCGCTCGTCGTAGCCGCGCGGATCGGCGAGCACGTGATAGGTCTGGCCGAGCACGCTGTAGCTGTCCTTGTTGCCATAGCGCGAGCGCGGCTCGTTCCTCGGCACGGGCTCGGGAATCCTGCTGACATCGATCGGCGGTGCGGCAGGACCGTTGTCGTCATTCTGCCGGTAGCGCTCGGACTGCGGTCGGGCGGTATCGGGCGGCAATCGGCCGTCGCGCTGACCGGATGCGGACCCGCCGCGTGACGGCAGGTTGTCGCGCCGCGACTGGTGCCCGGCGCACGCGCCGAGCAACGCGACAGCGACGATGCAGAACAGTGCGCGCAACGATATCTTCAAAGTTTGCGAAGTTTGCGAAAAAATCCAAACTCCATGGATTTCCCTTCCCCTGCGCAGCGGGGGAAGGTGCCGCAGGCGGATGGGGACGCTGTTCCCTCGCTGCGCAAAGGAAACAAACGCCAGCGCCCGGAATTTTTGCCGGCCGCTCACGGCGTCGGCGCCGCGGCGCCGGCCGCGATCGCCTCGGCAAGCTGCCACACCGCCATCGAATACAGCGGGCTCCTGTTGTAGCGCGTGATCACGTGGAAGTTCTTGAACGTCAGCCAGCATTCCGTGCCGCGTTCGCCTTCGAGCTTGAGCAAGGTCGAGGGCGTATCCGCATCGACGCGCTCGAGCGGCGCGTAACCCCACGCCTCCATCTGCTGCACCGGATACACGGGCTCCGAGTTCGCCGGATCGAGCGCGCGCGCGTCGCTCGCCGCCTGCGCGCGCACTGCGACCGGCTGGTCCTTCTGCCAGCCGTGCGCGGCGAAATAATTGGCGACGCTCGCGGTGATGTCCGGCAGCGAGTTCCACAGATCGATGCGGCCGTCGCCGTCCTCGTCCTTCGCCCACTGCGCGATGCTGGTCGGCATGAACTGGCCCCAGCCCATCGCACCGGCGTACGAGCCGCGCAGCTGGTCGATCGGATAGGCGAGGTGACGGTCGCCGAGCAGGAACAACTGCTTCAGCTCGCCGCGGAAGAATGCGCCGCGCGGCGGATAGTGGAACGCCAGCGTCGCCAATGCATCGAGTACGCGGTACTTGCCGGCGATGCGCCCGTAGCTGGTCTCGACGCCGAGGATCGCGACGATCACCGAAGGCGGCACACCGTATTCCACACCGACGCGATCGAGCAGCTCGCGGTTCGCGCGATAGAACGCGATGCCGTCGCCGATGCGTTGCTCGGTCAGGAAGATCGGCCGGTACGCGCTCCACGGCCTGGTCGCCTCGGCCGGGCGCGCGATCGCATCGAGGATCGACTGCTGCACCTTCGCGCCGGACAGCGTGGCAAGCACGGCGTCGGCACGCGGCCCTCCTTCGCTCGCGACCTCGGCTGCGAACGCGCGTTGCGCCGCCTGCACGTCGGGTTCGCCGGCGCTCGCGGCGGCAACGCCGCGACCGATGCCGAGCAGGCAGATCGACAGGAAGAACCGATGAGCGCGCGCCGCGCGGAATACTGCCCGCATGGCCCTACTCTACCATCGGCTCCGCACTCACGTGCAGGTGCATCGAGGCGGAATTCGCCGGCGCGTGCGCGTCGTTTTCGGACACGAGCGCGCGACGATCGGCGATCGCGCATGCGCGCGGGTCACCGCACGCTGGCGCCACTGCATCGCCGACCCACCGGGCGGCGCTGCGGATCCCTTGTTCATGGAGGACCTCCGATGCAACTTCGTACGCTGTCCGCAACGCTTGGCGCACTGATCCTGGCTGCGCACCTGGTGCCGGCCGCCGCGCAATCGACGCGCGTGCACTTCGTCGACCCGTTCGACTATTTCACGACCGATGCGCAGTTCGAAGCCTGGTTCACGCTGACTGCGCAGTTGCGCCAGAACTTCGAGGATGTCTGCGGCGACACCTTCTGCGAAGGCGACTACAGCAACATCGAGTCGCTGCGTCTGCGCTGCTCGGTGCTGCAGGAATCCGGGCGCATCGGCAGCTGCGTCTGGATCTTCGCCGCAAGCAACGAGGACATCGATCCCGCGTTCGGCCGCATCCTGGTGCAGACGCAGACCTGGCAGTGCCGGCTGCCGCTCGCGCCGCGCACCGACATCGACACGCTGATGGCGGCGCTGGCCGGCGACTCGCCGTTGTTCGCGACGCTGCCGGGCACGCAGACCACGATCTACGCCGGGCTCGGCGATTGCCTCTGATGCAATTTCACCCGGAGGCGCGGGTTGGGCATACGCATCGTCGTGCTCCGTCGGCGGTAGTCCTGATCGTCGTCGACGCGGGTATCGCGCTACCGAAGAGTGCTCCGGGTCCAGCGGTGAACGCTCAATCCGCCACCACCTTGCGATGCGCGTGGATCGACATCAACACCCCGAATCCGGCCAGCAGCGACACCGCCGAAGTACCGCCATAGCTCACCAGCGGCAATGGCACACCGACCACCGGCAGCAGACCGGTGATCATGCCGCCGTTGACCATCACGTAGACGAACAGCGCCATGCTGATCGCGCCGGCGAGCAGGCGTGCGTAGGTGTCCTTTGCCGCGGCCGCGATCCACAGGCACCTGGCGATGATGAACACGTACAGCGCGATCAGCAGCAGCACGCCGATCAGGCCCCACTCCTCGGCGAATACCGAGAAGATGAAATCGGTGGTGTGCTCGGGCAGGAATTCGAGACGTGACTGCGTGCCGTGGTGCCAGCCCTTGCCCCACAGCCCGCCGGAGCCGACCGCGATCTTCGACTGGATGATGTGCCAGCCGTTGCCGAGCGGATCGGCTTCCGGATCGAGCAGGGTCAGCACCCGGTTCTTCTGGTAGTCGTGCAGGAAATGCCAGCCGACCGGGATCACGCCGCCGAGCGCGCCGAGCAGCAGCCCGACGCGCCACCAGGCGATTCCGGACAGGAACACGCCGAAAGCGCCGCTCGCGGCGACCAGCAGCGCGGTGCCGAGATCCGGCTGCCTGGCGATCAGCGCGGCCGGAATCGCGATCAGCACGCCGGCGATGCCGAGCGTGGTCCAGCCCGGCGGCAGCGGCCGCCCGTTGAGATACCAGGCGACCATCATCGGCATGGTGAGCTTGAGCAGTTCCGATGGCTGGAAGCGCACGATGCGCAGGTCCAGCCAGCGGTTCGCGCCGCGACCCTCGCCGAGCACGGCGACGACGACCAGCAGCACGACGCTGGCCGCGTATAGCCATGGCGTCCAGTTGCGCAAGGTCAGCGGCGGAATGCGTGCGATCGCGATCATCAGCACCAGGCCGAGCATGAAGCGCAGTGCCTGCGAGATGACCTGGATGCGGTCGAGATCGCTTGCGCTGTACAGCGTGACCAGACCGATGCCCATCAGCAGCAGCAACGCGCCGAGCAGCGGCAGGTCGAGGCGCGGCTTGCGCCACATCGCGGCGAGACGGTGGCGCCATTCGAGGATCAGATCGTCGATCATCGCGGCGTGCCCGGTGCCGGGTCGGTCGCCGCGGCGATGTTGGTGCGCGCGGCCCGGCCTTGGGCTTCCTCGTCGCCGGGCAGCCACGCGTCGAGGATCTTGCGCACGATCGGTGCCGCATCGTGCGCGCCGCTGCGCCCGGCCTCGAGCGCGACTATCACCGCGATGCGCGCGTCATCGGCCGGCGTGAACGCCTCGAACAACACCTGGTGGCGCTCGATCGGACTGGCGCTGATGCTGGTCCAGGTCTCGTCGGTGCGCGAATAGCGCTCGGCGGTGCCGGTCTTGCCCGCGATCACGTACGGAAATTCATTGAAAACTCCGCGTGCGGTTCCGCTGGTGACGACCGCCATCATGCCCTGCTCGATAGGCAGCCAGTTGTCGGGTTGGTGGATCACATTCGGCAGCGCCGGCGCGGCCGCCGCCATGACCGGCTTGCCGTCGCTGCCGCTGCCCGCGCGCAACAGATGCGGCACGTGCGGCTGGCCGCGGTCGGCCAGGATCGCGACCGCGTGTGCGAGCTGCAGCGGCGTGACCACCCAGTAGCCCTGGCCGATGCCGGCGATCACGGTCTCGCCGGGATACCAGGGCTGGTTGAAGCGCGCACGCTTCCAGGCCTGCGAGGGCAGCACGCCGCCGCCTTCGCCGGTCAGATCGATGCCGGTCGGCTTGCCGAAGCCGAACTTGTCCATCCAGCCGCTGAAGCGGTCGATGCCCATGTCGTACGCGAGCGAATAGAAATACGTATTGACCGACTGCGCGATCGCCTGGACCAGATCCACGCGGCCGTGTCCACCGCGCTTGTCGTCGCGGTAGCCGCGCGATTGACCCGGGATATGGAACTCGCCGACCGAGAGCACGGTATCGCTCGGGCGGCGCAGGCCGAGTTCGAGGCCGCCCAGGCCGACGAACGGCTTCATCGTCGACCCCGGTACGTAGCCGCCGCGGATGACGCGGTTCAAGAGCGGTTTGTCCGGCGCGTCGAGCAGGGCCGCGTAGTCGGAGGCGGCGATCCCGTTCACGAACGGATTCGGATCGAAGCTCGGCACGCTGACCATCGCCAGCACTTCGCCGTTGCGCGGATCGATCGCGACCGCCGCACCGGCGCGACCCTCGAACGCGGCCTCGGCCGCTTCCTGCAAGTGCGCATCGATGCTCAGGGTCAGATTCTCGCCGGGTTTCGGCGCGACCCGGTCGAGCACGCGCAGCGGCCGATGGTCGGCGTTGACCTCCACCTGCTCGTAGCCGGGCTCGCCGTGCAGGCGCCCCTCGTAGAAACGCTCGATGCCGGTCTTGCCGATATGCGTGGTGCCGGCGTAGACGCCCTTGTCGAGCTTCTCCACGTCCTCGGTGTCGATGCGCCCGACATAGCCGACCGTATGCGCGAACTCCTCGCCCAGCGGGTAGGCGCGGGTCAGGTATGGGACCACCTCGACGCCCGAAAACGCCCAGCGGTTGACCGAGAATTTCGCGATCTCCTCCTCGGACAATTTCATCCGCAGCGGCACGCCCTGATACGAGTGCTTGCCCGCGCGCTGCGCGTTGAAGCGCGCGATGTCGTCGTCGCTCAGCGGCACGACCTTGCCGAGCCGTTCGAGCAGCTTCGGCATGTCGAGGACCTGCTCCGGAGTCACCTCGAGCCGGAACGCGGCGAGGTTCTCGGCGAGCAGCACGCCATTGCGGTCGTAGATGAGTCCGCGTGCCGGCGCGAGCGGGCGGGTCAGGACGCGGTTCGCCTCCGAGCGCGCGCTGAATTCGTCGTGCTGGCGCACCTGCAGGAACGCGAAACGCACTCCGAGCGCGATCAGGCAGGTCACGATGATCAGGAATCCGGCCAGCGCGCGGCGCCGGAACAGCGTCGCCTCGTGGCGCGCTTCCCGCAACGGCTTGAACGCGCGGCGCATGCGCTCACTCGCTCGCGCGAAGGCGCGCGCGCAGATCGTCGAACAGCAGGAACACGAACGGCCACGCGAGCATGCCGACCAGCGGTGCGAGCCAGAATGTCGCCGGTGGCATCGTTTCGCCGGAAAAGCCGCGCACCATCAGCATCACGATGCGGTCGTTGAGCAGCAGCGCGAGCACGGCCAGCGCCTGCTGCCAGACCGGAAAGAAGCGCAGGCGCGCGCGGAAGCGCAGCACGATGAATGCGAGCACGACCATGCGCAATGCCTGCTCGCCGAGCAGTTCGCCGGTCAGCACGTCGCCGAGACCGCCGATCGCAAAGGCGAAGCCGAGGCCGATGCGTTCGGGCGTCTCGATCGCCCAGTAGATCAGCACGAGCCCGGGCCAGTACGGTTTCAGCGCCAGCAGCAGCGCCGGCAGCGGCATCAGCTGGAGCAGGAATGCGAGCACGAAACTGCCCGCGAACAACCAGCCCTGGACGCGCGTGCGGCTCATGGCGGAGGTTCCGATGGCGTGCCTTCGCGCGCCGCCCTCACCCCACCATCGGCTCCGCCGATGGTTCCCCCCTCTCCCGCTGCGCGGGCGAGGGACGGTGGCGGACGACCTTCGGCCGTCGGATTCTCTACGGGCGGACCCATTTCATCCAGCGGTGGCGGCGGGCCGTAGGGTTGCGGCTGGTCGCGCAGCAGCAGCACTTCACCGCTGCGATCGAGCGCGGCGGCGGGCCGCGCGATCGCCGCGGTGAACATGCCGCTCTTGTCGGGCTTCACCTCGCTGATCTCGCCGACCGGAAAGCCGGCCGGGAAACGTCCGCCGAGGCCGGAGGTCAGCAGCTTGTCGCCGACCTTGATGTCGGCGCTGATCGGGATATTCGGCAATTGCAGCTGGTCGATCGCGCCGCTGCCTTTCGCGATCGCGCGCAGGCCGGTGCGCTCGACGACGACCGGGATCGCGTGGGTCGGGTCGGTGATCAGCATCGCGACCGCGGTGTTCGGCAGCACTTCGACGAGTTGACCCATGATGCCGTGCGCATCGATCACCGGCTGGCCGACGCCGACACCCTGGTTGGAGCCGACGTCCAGCACGATACGGTGCCGGAACGGATCGGGATCGACGTCGATCAGGTGCGCGAATTGCACGGAAAGGCCGAGATTCTTCTGCGCATCGAGCAGCCCCTTGAGCCGCGCGTTCTGCGCGACCAGGGTGTCGAGCCGGTTCAAGCGCGCCTGCGCCAGCAGGAGCTGTTCGCGCAGTTCGCGGTTCTCGCTGGCCAGATGGTCCTGGGTCGCGACCGCCGTGCGGGTCGCGCGCGCGACGTCGGCCGGCAACGCGGCGAGCCGATAGGCCGGCTCGATCAGCGTGCTGCCGGCATGGCGCAGCATCTCGAGATAGCTGCCGCGATGGTCGAGCACCATCAGCGCAACCGCGAACGCGAGATAGATGATCAGGCGCAGCGTGCTGACCGAACCTTCGGCGAACAGCGTGGCGGTTTCGGTGCGCATGAGCCGGGATTCGGGATTTGAGATTCGGGATTCGGGAAAGCAGAACGAGCAAGCGGCCGATGCCCTTTTTACCACTCCCGTAGCTCGACCCTCATGCCGCTTCTCTCGAATCCCGAATCCCGTATCTCCAATCCCGGCTATTCAGGCGCGAAGAAATCGCTGCCGTGCTGGTCGATCAGTTCCAGCGCACGGCCGCCGCCGCGCGCGACGCACGACAACCGACCCTCGGCCACGCGCACGAGCAAGCCGCGTTCCTCGGAAATCAGACGGTCGAGGTCGCCCAGCAACGCGCCGCCGCCGGTCAGCACGATGCCGCGTTCGGCCACGGCCGAGCACAGTTCCGG
>JBIODY010000110.1:0-7501 GCA_044445505.1 Lysobacterales bacterium | reverse complement strand
GCAGGCGCTGGCCGAGTGGTGTGCCGCGAACGGCGATATGGTCGGTGCGCTGGTCCACCAGCGGCCGGGAATCTGGCGAAGCGCGCGGGAAAGCATCGGTGGCGTCGAAGTATGGCGCGCGGGCTGCATCGCCGCGCCGGTATACACGCCGCTGAGTCCGGCTTATCCACTGGAATTCTCGCGCGTACTGCGCGAGTTCAAGCCGGATCTCCTGCACCTGCATTTCCCGAATCCGTCGTGTTTCGCCGCGCTGGCAAGTCCGGTCGCACGGCACCTGCCGTGGGTCGTGCACTGGCACGCCGACGTGCCGCCGGATTCGCCGGACTGGCGCCTGCGCGCGGCATATCGCCTGTATCGCCCGTTCGAGCGGGCGGCGCTGGCGCGCGCCGGGGCGATCATCGCGACCTCGCAGCCCTACCTCGATGCAAGCGTCGCACTGCAGCCATGGCGAGCCAAGACCCACGTCGTTGCGCTGGGGATCTCAGAGGTCACGGCGCCTCTCGATACTCAATCGTCATTCCGGCGAATGCTGGAATCCAGCGTCTCATCTGTTTCCAGGCCAGCCGGCTTTCGCCGGAATGACGAGCTCCTTGGACGGTGGCGAAACGCGGCGGGCTTGCACCTGCTCGCGGTCGGCCGGCTCAGCCGCTACAAGGGTTTCGACGTATTGATCGAGGCGCTGGCACAGATCGCGGACGCGACCGTGCTGCTGGTCGGGGATGGCGAATGCGCGCATGAACTGAAGACGCTGGCCGCAGCGCGCGGTGTCGCCGGACGCATCGCGTTCGCTGGCAATCTCGACGACGCCACGCTCGCCGCAGCCTACGCTGCCGCCGATGCGTTCGTGTTGCCTTCGCTGGATCGCAGCGAAGCCTTTGGCCTGGTCCTGCTCGAGGCGATGCGTGCCGGTCTGGGCGTGATCGCCAGTGCGATCCCGGGTTCCGGCGTGGGCACGGTCGTGAGCGACGCGGAAACCGGTTTGCTGGTTGCTGCGGGAAACCCTGTCGCGCTGGCCGGGGCGATCGGTCGCCTGCGTGATACCGACCTGCGTGCGCGCCTGGGACGCGCCGGACGCGCGCGCTGGCTGAGCGAGTTCACCCTGCAGCGATCGGCGCAGGCGATCCGATCGATCTATCGGTCGCTTTGCTGACTGCCGGAGCATCGCGCAGCAACGCGGCAACGAACACGAATACGCACGGCACGATCTGCAGGATCAACCGGTTCGCGCTGGTGAAGTCTTCGGCCCAGGCCGCCGCGCTGGTGAAGAAAAACAGCACGAACAGGAACGCGAGTTGCAGCAGCACGAGCAGGCCGAGCATGCGCGCGGCGTGATCGCGCAGCAGTATGCGCCAGCGCAGCGCGACCAGCAGCGGAAATACGTACCAGAGCAGATGCCAGTTCGGCAGCGTGAACAGGCTCGCCAACATCACCCCGCCGACCCGATGCCAGGTGAGCTCGAACGAAAATGCGATCGATGGAATCGTCACGCTGCCCCAGGCGAAGTGCACCCAGCCCAGACCCAGCATCGGCAATGCGAAGCCCCCGAGCAGCAGGCCGACCACGCCGAGCGCGGCGACGCCGCCGGCCACGCGCAAGCGCCATCGCCGCGGCAGCAGGTCGAGCGCCACCACGCCCGAGAATCCGAGCAGCCAGATCGCGCCTTCGAGCTTGATCGCGGGCAGGCACAGCGCGAGACCGACGCCGAGCCACCATTGTCCGCGCTCGCGCAGGATCAACCAGCGCGACCAGGCGAGCACGGCCAGGCCGAGCGTCACCGCAACCCACAGATCCGCGTATCCGGCCAGCGCGACATGCGCGTCGATCAAGGGCAGCGAGACCAGGGCATAGGCGAGCCCGATCGCGACGATCGGTTTCAGTCCCAGCCCGCGCCAACCGCCATACGCTGCCAGCGCGAACGCCGCGAGCGCGCCGCACCAGGCAAGATCGACCAGCGGTTCGTTCCAGCCGCCGGCGCCACTCGCGAACCAGACCTGCAGCCAGGCCAGCAATTCCGGGTAATTCCAGGTTGCAGCCGTGCGCAGCGCAGCCTGGGGCTGGGCCAGCCAATCGAGCATCGACACGTAGGCATCCGCATGGCCGACCAGCATCCACGCCTTCGGCTTGGCCGCCCACGCCGACCAGGCGTCCCACGGGAAAACCGGGCGCAGCGAGGCTTCGTCGCCGAGCAGCCACAGGCGCACGACGATCAGCGCGAGCAGGAACCACCACCCGATGCGCCAGGTTGGCGCTTGCGGCAGCGCAGGCGTGAGTCCATCGGCGACACGTGCGCCCGATGCTCGCCGCGCGCGCAGCACGACGCCGATCCAGGCGAGCACGCCGATCGCGCCCAGCCAGGGCGCGGCGCTCGACCACGCATGCACGGTATCCGCGCGCCCGGTCCAGTGCGTCAGCACCGCGGCCATGAACACGCCGAGGACCCAGCCGTTGCCGAGTGTAGCCGGCAGGTCGCCACGGAATTGCACTTGCCTGCGGACGCATCGATACAGGCCGCCACCGGCGAACAGCGGCAACAGCCAGGCGAGAACGTATGTAGTGTGCTGTCCCATAAGTATCATCAAATAATTACGGCGTCTTTCGCCGCGATACTGCGTTGCTTGTCGTCACCATTGCCCCGTTATGGCTCCTCCTCGCGCCTTGTCTCGCACCGAATCCATCCGGAATTTCTTTGCGATACCTGCGAGACAGCGCACTAGCGGTCTGTAACGTTCATTGGGTAGATGGATCGCGACGTGGATCGTGGTGCTGGGCGCAGGCCCGGAATGAGGCCCATAGTGGTTCTATGGGCCGAATGAGGGGGCAAGCTCAGCGCCTCGAGACCGAGCGAGCCGCTACCGAAATGAGCGTTACAGGCCACTAGCGTGCATGACGATAGCGGAACACGACCATGCGGCCCTTGTCGACGCCACCCGCGGGCGGCACAGGGACGCGCAGCCGCCGGCTATGGACGAGCAGCTTGCGCAGCGGCGGGTTCGAACGCCACGCGTCGCTGTCGTAAAAAACCAGCAGGCAGTCCTCCGGCAGCGCCGCGCCAAACGGTTGCGCGAATGCGTACTCGGCGACATCGAGCGGCAGCAGGTGCCAGATCATCCGCAACGCCTGATAGCGGGATCCGGCCTGGACCAGGATGCGGGTCTGCGCAGGCTCATCGCGCAACAGCGCCTTCAGCTGCATGGCGGCGTGCTCGATCTCGCTGTCGCCGACGATCTGCGCACGTCCGGGCCAGTCCAGGTGCGCGTACAGCGTGCGCGTCGCCAGCAGACGATGCACGAGGCCCGCGTGCCAGCGCAGGTCCAGCGCGAGCCACGCCAGCGCCGCGCACAGGACCACCGTGCCGAGCAGGCGTCGACCGCGCAACCCGAGCAGCAGCGCCGACCAGCCGATCGCGATTGCGGCAGCAAGGCCGGCGAACAGCACCGCCGAATGCGCGCGCGGCGCCTCGCCTTCGCGGCCGAGCGCATGCACGGAGCGCTGGCTCCACGGCCACGCGCCGAACCAGTCGGTCACGAGCGCGGCAAGGTCGCCGCGCCAGGATGGCGACCACAGCTGCGCCTCGACCAGATCGAATGGCCGGAAGCCGAGCTCGGGCGGCACGTTCTGTGCGGTGGCGAATTGCGCAAAGCCGAGTTCGACGATGGTTCCCTTCCATGCATCCACCTGGGACAGATCGAAGGTCGCGACGCCCGAACCCGGCCAGGGCAGCGAGATCGTCTGCACATCGTCGGGCACCGCAGCGGTGCGAAACAGCAACGACAGCTCCAGGGTGCGCGGAAAATTCTCGAAGCGGTAGCGCAGGACCGGAAAATCCGCGGCGCGCACGTCGGCCAGCGCGGTCGACTGCAGCGCCGAGAAGTCCTGCGCGGGCGCGGACACGTGCAGCCGCGAAGCCTGCGCCGTCGCGCTCCCGAAGACGGCGTGGAACGCGCTGCCGGCAAAATCGCGCTGCGTCGCCGGCGCGAATGGCATGCGCCAATCGATATCGGCAGCCCACAGCAGCAACAGGCACCAGCTCGCCGCGAGCGCGACGGCAAACAACGCGCGCCTCATGCGGCGAGCTCGTGGAGGCCAGCGAGTTCGGCTCGCGTGAACCCGGCGGCCAGTCGCGCATCGATATTGAACGGCCCGCGCAAACCGCCGCGCAGATGCGAATCGAGCAGGGCACGGAACGTCGCTTGCGCATCGACCTGATCGCGTTCGCAGCACCATGCGAACCAGCGCGAGCCGGCCGCGACGTGCGCGACTTCCTCGTCGAGAATCGTTTCGAGGATCGCGACGGTGGCCGCGTCGCCGACGCTGCGCAATCGCGCGATCATGCCCGGCGTGACGTCGAGACCGCGCGCCTCGAGCACGCGCGGCACCAACGCCATGCGCGCGAGGCAGGAATCGGCCGTGCGCATCGCCATGTCCCAGAGTCCGTCGTGCGCATCGAAGTCGCCATACGCGTGGCCGAGTTCCGCGAGGCGCGCACTCAGCAGTGCAAAATGGCGCGCCTCGTCGGCGGCGACCCGGGCCCAGTCGTGGTAATACGCGATCGGCATGCCGCGGAAACGATAGACCGCGTCCCAGGCAAGATTGATCGCGTTGAATTCGATGTGTGCAACCGAGTGCACCAGCGCGGCGCGGCCTTCCGCGGAGCCCAGACCCCGTCGCGCAAGCTGGCGTGGTGCGACCAGGTGCGGGCGCGCGGGACGCCCCGGAGGGCCGATCGGCGTCGGCGCAATGGCCGATGGCACGACCTGCAACGTGCCATCAAGGATCGCGGTGGCGGCCGCCTGCGTCAGCGCGAGCTTGCCTGCCGGATCGGCGCAGGCGAGGCATTGTCCCGCCACATCGAACAGATTTTCCGCGACGCCACTCGCCATGTCGTCCCGCTTCGTGCTGTGCATCGAACTGCATTATCCACGACGGCGCTCCGAAAGGAGACCGGGCCCGCAGCGCCCCCTTTCCGCCCTACGGGCCCCTTCCCCGCGGTGGAGGGAAGGGATGGCGAGTGCGAATCCGATTTTCCTTCCCCCTGCGCAGCGGGGGAAGGTGCCGAAGGCGGATGGGGGCGCTCTTGATCCTGCCTTTGCACGGTGAAAAGCGCCCCCTTCAGCCCTCCGGGCAGCTTCCCCCGCTGCGCAGGGGAAGCGAAAGCAATTTCCGAGCGCGGCGGTGCAGGGGCGAGCCGATCGTGGTTCTCGGGTTGCCCTGAGCGCCCGCGAGAAATTGGACGGGCTGCCACTGAGCCGAGTTTTCCCTTCCCCTGCGCAGCGGGGGAAGGTGCCGAGGGCGGATCGGGGCGCTCTCCGCACCGCCTCCAATCAACCTGCTTGCCGGCGCTCCGACTTCGCGGTGTCCGAGCGGGCGAATTCGAGATCGGCGAGATAGGTCGGCTCGACGCCGGTCACGTATTCGCCGGAGAAGCACGAGGTATCGAAGTGGGCAAGTTTCTCGTTGCCGTCCCTGACCGCCAGGATCAGGTCGTCCAGTTCCTGGTAGAACAACTTGTCCGCGCCGAGGATCTCGCGGATCTCCTCGGTGCTGCGGCCATGTGCGACGAGTTCGGCGACGACCGGCATGTCGATGCCGTAGATGTTCGGATAGCGCACCGGCGGCGCGGCAGAGGCAAAATAGACCTTCTTCGCACCGGCCTCGCGAGCCATCTGGATGATCTGCTTGGACGTGGTGCCGCGCACGATCGAATCGTCGACCAGCAGCACGTTCTTGTTGCGGAACTCGAGCCCGATCGGATTGAGCTTCCTGCGCACCGATTTCACGCGCTCGCTCTGCCCCGGCATGATGAACGTGCGGCCGATGTAGCGGTTCTTGACGAAGCCTTCGCGCACCGGCACGCCGAGCGCCTGCGCGAGCGGACCGGCCGCCGTGCGCGAGGTGTCCGGGATCGGGATCACCGCGTCGATGTCGTGATGCGGAAATTCGCGCCGGATCTTCTCGCCGAGCTTCTCGCCCATGCGCAGGCGCGCCTTGTAGACCGAGACGTCCTCGATCATCGAATCGGGCCGCGCGAGGTAGACGTACTCGAAAATGCACGGCGCATGCTGGGCCGGTTCCGCGCACTGGCGCGTGAAGAGTTTTCCATCGCGCGTCATCAGCATCGCTTCGCCGGGCGCGACGTCGCGCAGCAGATGGAAACCGAGGATATCGAGCGCCACCGATTCCGACGCGACCGCATATTCCTTGCCGGCCGCGGTGTCGCGCTCGCCGAGCACGAGCGGCCGGATGCCGTGCGGATCGCGGAACGCGAGCACCCCATAGTCGAGCAGCATCGCGACGACCGCGTAGCCGCCGACGCAGCGCGCATGCGTGCCGGCGACCGCCTTGAAGATATGGTCCGGGGTCAGGTTGCGCCGGTCCTGGATCTGCAATTCGTGGGCGAGCACGTTCAGCAGCACTTCGGAATCCGAGTCGGTGTTGATATGGCGGCGGTCGTCCTCGAACACCTCGCGGCGCAGCGCAGCGGTGTTGATCAGGTTGCCGTTGTGCGCGAGCGCGATGCCGTACGGCGAATTCACGTACAGCGGCTGCGCCTCGGCCGAACCCTCCGAGCCCGCGGTCGGGTAACGGCAGTGGCCGATGCCGACGCTGCCGCGCAGACCGAACATCGCGTCGCGATCGAATACATCACGCACCAGGCCGGACCCCTTGTGCAGGCGCAGGCGGTTGCCATCAAGCGTGGCGATGCCGGCCGCGTCCTGACCGCGATGCTGGAGCACGGTGAGTCCGTCATAAAGCGCCGAAGCGACTTCCGACTTGCCAACGATGCCGATGATTCCGCACATGGGCTAGAGCCTGTTCATGGTCTTCAGGTTGACGACGATCTTGCGGGCGGCACCGGCTTGGCCCGGGCCGGCGGCGGTGAAAGCGGCTTGAGCAGCTTGTCGACCGGTTCGAGATAGCGCGCGACCTCGACCGGCAGGCGCGCACCCAGCCAGTGTGCGCCGTTTTCGAAGCTCGGCAACAGCCGCGACTGATGCCACCACGGATCGCCGGCAAACGGCGTGAACCCAAGCAGGAACACCACCAGCACGATCAGCGCCAATCCGCGCACCAGACCGAACAGCATGCCGAGCAGGCGATCGCTGCCGGACAATCCACTGCCCTCGACCAGCTTGCGCATCAGATAGGCGACGATCGCGCCGGCGATCAGCACCGCGATGAAGCACAGCGCATAGGCCAGCAGAACGCGCACCGACGGCGTCGATATGCTGGCGGAAAAGCGTTCCGCAAGGGGCGGCCCGAGCAGCCAGGCGACCCAGAACGCCGCTATCCAGCACGCCAGCGCCAGCACCTCGCCGATGAAACCGCGCCACAGGCCCATCAGCACCGACAGGCCGAGCACGGCGAGGATCGTGTAGTCGGTCCAGTTCATGCTCTTGGCGCGCGGATCATCTCGTCCGTAGGCGCGGCTTTGGCCGCGATGCCCTCCCATCAAGGGGAGGGCTGGGTGGGAAAGGTGTACAACACGCAGCGAGGAAAGTCG
>JBIODY010000109.1:0-7524 GCA_044445505.1 Lysobacterales bacterium | reverse complement strand
GCGCTCGTCTGGCATGCGTTGCCGGGCATCAACTGGTGCGGTTTCTACCTGTTCGACGGCGATGAACTGGTGGTCGGGCCGTTCCAGGGCAAACCGGCCTGCGTGCGCATCGCGCTCGGCAAGGGCGTGTGCGGCACCGCGGCGGCAACCGGGCAGACCCAGCTGGTGCGCGATGTCAACGCGTTCGACGGACATATCGCGTGCGACAGCGCGTCCAGTTCCGAAGTTGTCGTACCGCTGATCGACGGCGAACGCCTGTTGGGCGTGTGGGACGTGGATAGTCCCGAAATCGGCCGTTTCGACGAAGACGATCGTGCCGGCATGGAGCGGCTGTGTGCGATCTTCATGCATTCGCTGCGATGAACGCGGATATCGACAGGGGAAACGATGAACGCTCGCGACATCAAGATCCGCAACGTCGGTCCGAAATCCGCCGCCTGGTTGCGCCAGGTTGGCGTGCGCACTACCGAGGATCTCGCACGCATCGGTCCGGTCGACGTGTTCCTCAAGGTCAAGCGCGCCGGATTCCGGCCGAGCCTGAACCTGCTCTATTCGATGGCCGGAGCGCTTGCCGATTGCCATTGGGCCGAGCTGCCCGAGGCACGCAAGCAGGAATTGCTGGCGATGCTGGAGTCCTCCGAAACGGCGAACCCGATCCGCACGCGCTGGGAGAAGCAGAAGGCGGCCAGCGACCATTCCGGCGCCGGCGTTTCCGCGGGCGCCGACACCGGCGAAGCCGCGCCCGGCGGACTGTTCGACGATCCCGAAGCTGACGCCGGATCCGTGCACGGGGATGCCGGGCACGATGTCAGCCGCTTCGACTGATCGGCTACGCTTTCGTCAACCTATGAGTCAGCGCATCTGCGTGTACGCGGCGTCGAGCGCGATGGTCGCGCCGGCATTCCACGATGCCGCGCGCCGACTCGGCGAAGAACTCGCGTCGGCCGATTGCAGTATCGTCTACGGCGGCGGTTCCCTCGGTCTCATGGGTGCGCTCGCGGATGGCGCGCTTTCGAGGGATGGCACCGTCATTGGCGTGCTGCCGCGTTTTATGGCGGACCTCGAATGGGGACATCCAGGCCTGACCCGGCTCGATCTTGTTAAGGACATGCGTGAACGCAAGCATCGCTTGCTCACCGACAGTGACGCGGTCGTCGCGTTGCCGGGCGGTTGCGGCACCCTCGAGGAACTTTTCGAGGCGATCACCCTGAAACGCCTCGGCCTTTACTTCAACCCGATCATCCTGCTCGACACCAACGGCTTCTACTCACCGCTGGTGCGCTTCATGGATGGTGTGATCGCGCAGCACTTCATGAATCCCGAACACGCCGCGATCTGGACCCTCGTCGATCGTCCCGAAAATGTGTTGTCTACGATCGCTGCGACACCGCATTGGCGCGCGGGCGCCCGTGACCACGTGGTGGTGTGAGGGAAATTGGCCGCGCAGCGACGCCGCACTACCAGTGACTCAGATCGCGCTCGATCAAGCCCGAGAGCTGGTCGACATCCGCGCGACACCAGCGTTGCAATTCCTTGGCGCGCGGGTCGATGGGTTTGTCGCGCCCCTCACGCTGGCGGATCGAGGTCAAGACCCTGCGTCGAACCTGGTAGGGCGCGAATGCGTGGGTGAGCCGCTTCACGCCGGGTAGCGCATATATATGGCCGACCAGGCGCTCGATACGACCCGCATCCTCGTTCGGCTTCTCGTTGTGCACGCGAAATTCCGGTTGGAAGGATTCGTCGACCTGCAGAAACGTCAGGATGTCCCTGAACGTTGTCGCGGGCGCCGCGACGAGATCCTCAAGAAGCACGACCTTGACGGAACCGGCCCCGAACGTTTGTTGATACCGACGCACCTGAGCTGCATAGCGACTGACGGAGACATAATCGAGGTAGTCTGGGCGGCCGGGCCGTCGCTGTGGCGCCATCGGGCCATCGTCGTCCGCACTCACCATGAGTGCGTCCCAGAAATCTGCGACATCCTCCAAATGGATCCGTAGCAGATCGCGATGGTATGAGCGCATCATCTCGACCGGTGGCCGCAGCATGACGAGAATGCGCGCCGCGGGCGAAAGCGCCTTGATGGCGGCAGGCGCGGCTTCGGACATAAGATAATATGGTGAGGCATCGCCTCGCCATTTCGCCTGCGCGCCACCCTTGTAAAGCTCGAGATAATCGAGCCGGTCCTTGATGGAATACTTGTCTTGAATGCCGAGTTCCGGACAAAGATGATTCGGTTCCTTGCTTCTCCAGTAGTCGTCGTCGACCGACGGGAAGAATATCTGCGGATGCTGCCGCAGATATTCATACATCGACGTCGTGCCGCACTTCGGCGCGCCGACGATGAAGAAATTGGGAAGCGTCTGTTGTGCAGATGTCGTCGTCATCGATTACCTCCGACACACAGCGGTTTGTCGGCCCGTCAATGAAATGAAGCTTCCTGAAAAGGCTTAAAAAAATACTTTTCAGCGGTGTCCGAATATCGATGGCCGGCGTGGTCCGCGCGGTTTTCCGCAGTACCGACCTGTAAGTGTCAGGATTATTCGACAGTGACCGATTTGGCCAGGTTGCGCGGCTGATCGACATCGGTGCCGCGCAACACGGCAACGTGGTACGCGAGCATCTGCAGCGGCACGGTGAACACGGCCGGCGCGATCAGGTTGCCGCCGGAGGCGACCTTGATCAGCGCGCCGCGCTCGCCGAGGTGCGCGACCGGCGCGTCGGTATCGGCGAACACGAACAGCTCGCCGCCGCGCGCGCGCACTTCCTCGAGGTTCGACTTCAGTTTTTCCAGCAATTGATTGTTCGGCGCGACTGCGATCACCGGCATGTCCTTGTCGACCAGTGCGAGCGGACCGTGCTTGAGTTCGCCGGCCGGATACGCCTCGGCATGGATGTAGGAAATCTCCTTGAGCTTGAGTGCGCCTTCCAGCGCGACCGGATAGTGCACGCCGCGGCCAAGGAACAACGCGTGTTGCCTAGACACGAAACGCTCGGCGAGTGCGGCGATCGCGGGGTCGAGCTTGAGCACCTCGCCGATCACGCGCGGCAGCGTGGCAAGCTCGGCAACCAGGGTCGAAATCTTGGCGGCAGCGACGCCGTTGAGGCGCGCGAGTTCCAGCACCAGCAGCGCGAGCGCGGCGAGCTGGGTCGTGAACGCCTTGGTCGAGGCGACGCCAATCTCGGGACCGGCGCGCGTCATCAGCACCAGGTCCGATTCGCGCACCAGGCTCGATTCGGGCACGTTGCAGATCGCCAGCGAACCGAGGTAGCCGTGGCTCTTGCCGTCGCGCAGTGCGGCCAGCGTGTCCGCGGTCTCGCCCGACTGCGAGATGGCGAGGAACAGCGTGCCTTGCGGCACGACCACGTTGCGGTAGCGGTATTCGCTGGCCACCTCGACGCTGCACGGCAGGCCCACCAGGCCTTCGATCCAGTAACGCGCGACGAGGCCCGCGTGGAAGCTGGTGCCGCAGGCGACGATCTGCACATGCCTGACGCGGGCGAGCAGCGCGTCCGAATCGACGCCGAAGATGTTCGGCAGGATGCGTCCCTCGTTGATTCGGCCTTCCAGCGTGTCGGCGATCGCGCGCGGCTGCTCGAAGATCTCCTTCAGCATGTAATGGCGGTACTCGCCGCGTTCGACCGCATCGGCGGACAGCTCGCTCTTGCGCAGCGCGCGTTGCACCGGTGCGCCATCGGCGTTGAAGATGGCGATGCCGTCCGCACTGATCTCGACCAGATCGCCTTCCTCCAGGTAGATGAACTGGTTGGTCTGGCGGATCAGCGCCTGCACGTCGGAGCCGAGGAAGCACTCGCCATCGCCCAGGCCCGCTACCAGCGGACTGCCGCGGCGCGCGCCGACGATGCGACCCGGCTGGTCGCGATTCATCACCGCGATCGCATACGCGCCGTGCAGCCGCCTGGTCGCCGCAAGGACCGCCGCACGCAGGTCGGCGCCGCCCTTGAGCGCCTGTTCGACCAGGTGGGCGATGACCTCGGTATCGGTTTCCGAGTCGAAGCGGTAGCCTTGCGCCTTGAGTTCCTCGCGCAGTTCGGCGTGATTCTCGATGATGCCGTTGTGCACGACCGCGACACGATCGCTGGAAACATGCGGATGCGCGTTGGCCGTGTTCGGCACGCCATGCGTGGCCCAGCGCGTATGCGCGATGCCGCTGTGGCCGGCGACCGGTGCGCGCTGGTACAACGCTTCGAGTTCGCGCACCTTGCCGGCCGCGCGCACGCGCGCGAGCTTGCCGTTTTCGAGCACCGAAATGCCGGCGGAATCGTAACCGCGGTATTCGAGCGCCCTGAGCCCGGCCATCAGGACCGGAACGATGTCGCGTCGGGCGGTGGCGGCGACAATTCCACACATGGGTCATTCCTCGACTGGAAACTGAAGGGCAGGCAACGGCGTCTTGCTGATGCAGGGTGGCACTGCCAAGATGATAAACCGCCTGCGCGTCCGGATGCGGCCTGCGGTCGCGCGCGCCGGCTTTCCTTCTACGCAGGAATCCGTTTCCGGCCGCCGGATACCGCCCGGCGCTGCATCGTGATGGCACAGACACGCGGCACCAATGGAGAAGGATTCGCATGTTGCAGATGTTGCGCCAGCAGTCGACGCGCTGGTTGGTGTTCCTGGCACTGATCGAAGTCCTCTTGCTGACGCTGTGCGTGAAGCTGGGCTCGCATATCCGCTACATCGCGGATGCGCCTACCCTGGCAGGTCTGTCCGACTATGCGTGGCCGCGGGCCGGCCTGTTCGCGCTGGTCATCGTGGCCGGCATGGCTGCGCTCGGCCTGTATCAGGCACACATGCGCGAGACCTGGTTCGGGTTGATCGCCCGCCAGGCGGTCGGCTTCGTGCTCGGCGGCGTGGCCCTGATCATCCTCTATTACGTCTTTCCGCAGGCTTACATCGGGCGCAGCGTGTTCGCTCTCGCGATCGCGCTCGGTTTCGTCGCGATCGCCGCGTTCCGCGTGCTGTTCATGCGCCTGATCGATGTCGAATCGCTGAAACGCCGCATCCTCGTGCTTGGCGCGGGACGGCGCGCGGCACTGATTCCGCAGCGGATGCGTCGGCGTGCAGACCGGCGCGGCTTCAACATCGTCGGCTTCGTGCGCATGGGCGAGGAAGCGGTGGTGGTGCCCGAAGACCGCATGCTTGCGCTGGATGGCCCGCTGCGGGTGTGGGCGCAACGCCTGCAGATCGACGAGATCGTGGTCGGGCCCGACAACCGCCGTGGCGGCCTGCCGATGGAGGAACTTCTGGACTGCAAGCAGGCCGGGATCTCGATCACCGACCTCGCCACGTTCTTCGAGCGCGAACTGGGCATGGTCAAGCTGTCCCTGATCGAACCGGCATGGCTGGTGTTTTCGGATGGCTTCGATACGTCGCTGCTGCGCCTCCTGGTCAAGCGCACGTTCGACATCCTGATGGCGTTGATCGTGCTCACGCTGGCGTGGCCGTTCATGTTGATCGTGGCGTTGGCGATCCGGCTCGAATCCGGCGCCGGCCAGCCGATCCTGTATCGCCAGGAGCGCGTGGGCGAGCGCGGCCGGGTGTTTTCGTTGTACAAGTTCCGCAGCATGCGCACCGACGCCGAGCTGGACGGTGTCGCACGCTGGGCGACACGCGACGATGACCGCGTGACGCGCGTCGGCCGCGTCATCCGCAAGACCCGCCTCGACGAACTGCCGCAGCTCGCGAATGTGCTGCGCGGCGACATGAGCCTGGTCGGGCCGCGCCCGGAGCGCCCGCAGTTCGTTGCTGAGCTGGCGCAGAAGATCCGCTACTACAACCTGCGCCATTGCGTGAAACCCGGCCTCGCCGGCTGGGCGCAGTTGCGCTATGCGTATGGCGCATCCGAGGAGGATGCCTCTGAAAAGCTCAAATACGACCTGTTCTACGTCAAGAACCACAACCTGCTGTTCGATCTTCTGATCCTCATCCAGACCGTCGAGGTCGTACTGTTCGGGCGCGGCGCGCGCTGAGCCGGGGCGCCCCCGGATTCCCGGAGGGCACATTCGACCGATGCCGGCGCATGCCATGAACAGCCGAGCCGGTCCGGCGCAACTGCGTTCCACTCTCCTCAATGCGACCCGTCAGTACCGGCGCCGTCGCGCGGACGCGCAGTCGCGACCTTGAGCGGGCGCAGCTTCGAGCTGTACCAGCCGCTGACCCGATCGTGGTCGAAGCCGATCCATGAGGGCCCGTAGTCCCAACGCTCCGGGCTTTCCATGATCGGCCGGCCCTCCAGGGCCCGCACGGCCTCGACGTCCATGCCAAGCCGCAGCTGCTGCTCGCCTTCACGTGGCACCTGGGTGGCAGACGTGGAAACCGTGACGAACCGAAGCGCTGTGCCCAGATCGTCCTGGCGGCCAGCTTCCGGTGCAGCGAGGGTGCTCCACAGCAGCCACGCCAGCATCGCCAGCAGCAGCAGACCGAGCACGACCCAGCGCAGTCCGGTGCTGCGCGAGCCGAGCTCCGGCGGGTACTCCCGGCGGCCCGGCCGCGGGGTCGCGGCGGCGGCACGCAGATGGTGCGCGCCGGGCAGCCGGCCGTAGCGGCGCCGGAAACCGGTCGCCGCGTTGTACGCTGCGGTCAGTTCCTGCAGGGAAGCCGCACTCGCGGGGTCGCGATGTCCGGCCGGTTGCCGGTCCGGGTGCAACTCCGCAACGCGCCGCCGATACGCGTTCTTGAGTTCCTCGAGGCTGCAATCCGGATTCAGCCCGAGCTGTTGATAGAACTGGAAAAAATCGGTCTTGCCGATCATGCGCTCCCCCACGGCGGGTCATCATTACGATTGCCGCCGACTGCGTGCGCCTCCCCGACGACCGCGCCCGTTCGCTAGATTGCGCCAGTGGCGCTAAAATGTGAATCGTGCCGCATCCGATGGCGCATGGTGCAGCCAAACGAGCCATCGGGAGCGGCCTGAAAACCGCTCCGGCCAAACGGATGTGCCGCCGCGACACGCATGCAAGTGCTTGTTGCGGCGAAGGTGGCGCGGCTTGCCGCACCGTGACCGTTTGTTTTGCGCTGCGTCCGCCGGGAGCGAACGCGAACGGCGAAGCCGGACCGAAGGTCGAGCTGCCGGATGCGGCGAGTAAGCCGCGGCAGGATGCCCGGGTTTGCAGGCTATTCATGGGTTGCCGCGGAACCGAGGTGGTTGCGGCCAACCGGATGGGGACGCGGTCGGCGGCTGCCGGGACTTCGGGGGATGTATGGCCAGTGTGGATGCAGCGTCTCCGGCGACGCTGAATGCGGACGCGCTGCCCTGGGTCGAGCGCATCGCCGGTATTGGTGTCGCCGAATTCGCGGCGCGCTATCGCAAGCCGCGACGCCCGGTGATCCTGACCGATGCGCTGCGCGACTGGCCGGCGCTCGAACGCTTCACGCCGGATTTCTTCCGTCGTGAATTCGCCGATCGGCCGGTGCGCATCCGCGGTCGCAACTATCGCCTCGGCGAGGTGATCGCGATGCAGCAGGCGTCGAGCGCGGAAAATCCTGCGCCGTATCCATGCACG
>JBIODY010000108.1:0-7529 GCA_044445505.1 Lysobacterales bacterium | reverse complement strand
GCGTCGACGGCTGCGTGAACGCGGCGGTCACCACCAGCGGCCTGCCGCTCTCGACCGCAGGCGGCAACAGTGGAACGCTGACCTTCAGCGCGGGTGGCTCCTCCGCGGCGATCGATATCGTCGTGCAACTGGCGTTCCTCAGTGCAAGCCCGGCAGCGATCTGTGCGGCGGCGTCGCCGGGTGCCACGGTCACGGTGACCGCCTATTCGACCGGCGGCGGCGCCGTGTCCGGAGTAGCGTTGTCTGCGACTCCCACGACCACGTCGGGAACGAGCATCAGCGTAAATCCGACCTCGGCAACCACGGATGCCACTGGCTCGGCACTGTTCCAGGTGATCGGTGATGCGACGAGCAAGGGCAATGTCGTATTCGCCGCGACGGGCGGCGGTTCGCAATCGGTTACCGTGAATGTGGGTACCGGTTCCGTAAGCCCGATTTGCGGCGGCCCCGGCCCGTAAGCGGAGAACGCTGGAAAAACCAAGGGCCGCAGCAATGCGGCCCTTTTTTTGTGTACGATCCGGTATACAAACCAGCATTTATCCCACCGCCGCGCGTAGCGAGTTCTCAGGGGGAATCGCGCAGTGCAGCCTTACAGCGAGCCGTTCAAGACCGGCGACATCATCTTCGCCGAAGGTGATGCGCCGAGCGGCGCATTCCTGATCGAGTCCGGCCACATCGAGATCAGCACGATGCAGTTCGGCGAGCGCCGCGTGCTCGCCGAACTCGGTCCCGGCATGCTGCTCGGCGAGATGGCGGTGATCGACGACTCGCCGCGCACCGCGACCGCGCGCGCATTGACCCAGTGCCGCCTGACCCCGATCGACGCCGACCAGTTCGCCGAGCGCCTGGCGGCGGCCGATCCGGTCGTGCGCGCATTGCTGATGAGCCAGCTGACCCGCTACCGCTCGGCGCTCGCGACGCTGGCCGGCGACGGTCCCGGCAACGGCCATCCGCCGGTGCACGCGCACGCCGAAGACGCCGGCGCGTTCGACAAGATCCGGCTCGAAAGCGAACTGCGTACGGCGCTCGAACGCAAGGAACTCGAAGTCCGCCTGCAGCCGATCGAGGAAATCATCAGCGGACGCATCGCCGGCCACGAGGCGCTGGTGCGCTGGCAGCATCCGCAACGCGGTGCGGTGTCGCCTGCCGAATTCATCCGCCTCGCCGAGGAAACCTCGCTGATCATGCCGATCGGCGACTACATACTCGAACGCGCCTGCGACATGCTCGTCGAGTTGCGCCGTCACGGCCGCAAACCATTGCCGTTCATCGCGGTGAACCTGTCGGCGCGCCAGCTCGAAGATCCCGGACTGGTCGAACGCATCCTGGGCTATCTGCGCGAACGCGAACTGCCGCCGGACCGACTCAAACTCGAGATCACCGAGAGCCTGGTCCTCGACAACCAGCGCATCGGCGAGTTGCTCGCGCGCTGCCACGGCGCCGGCATGCACGTCGCGCTCGACGATTTCGGCACCGGCTACTCGAATCTCGGTCCGTTGCTGACGTTGAGCTTCGACCAGATCAAGCTCGACGGCAGCTTCGTCAAGGCGCTCGATCGGCCGCGCGGGGTCGCGATGGTGGGGGTGATCGTCGCGATGGCGCGCGCACTCGACTGCGACCTGGTCGCCGAGGGCGTGGAAACGAAGGAGCAGCGCGAGATCCTGCATCGGCTCGGCTGCCGCTACGCGCAAGGCTGGCTGGTCGGCAAACCGGTCGTGCTGGCGAACGTGCTCGACGCGAGCTGAGGTCGTAGCCGTTGCCGCCACGCGTGCCGCGTGGGTTCTCCGGCGGGATTCCCGCAAAACTTATCGCGCGCCGCGCTGTCCCAAGCGACGCGCCGCCGGCGTGCGATCATTACCGGAACCTGACCGATCTCATGGATATGCCCGAACCCATCACGGCCTCCGCCGCCTTTGCCGCGCTCCGCCACGAGCTCGGGCTGTGCATCATCGGCCAGGAGGCGCTGGTCGACCGCCTGCTGATCGCGTTGCTCGCCGATGGCCATCTGCTCGTCGAAGGCGCGCCCGGCCTCGCCAAGACAACCGCGATCAAGGAACTCGCCGCGCGCATCGAGGCGGATTTCCACCGCGTGCAGTTCACTCCGGACCTGCTGCCCGCGGATCTCACCGGCACCGAGATATATCGCCCGCAGACCACGAATTTCGAATTCCAGCGCGGCCCCATCTTCCACAACCTGATCCTCGCCGACGAGGTCAATCGCGCGCCGGCGAAGGTGCAATCGGCGTTGCTCGAGGCGATGGGCGAGCGCCAGGTCACGGTCGGACGCGATACCTACGCGCTGCCGGCATTGTTCCTGGTCATGGCCACGCAGAATCCGATCGAGCAGGAAGGAACCTATCCCCTGCCCGAGGCGCAGCTCGATCGCTTCCTGTTGCATGTGCGCGTCGACTATCCGAAGGCTGCCGCGGAAGCGGCGATCCTGAAGCTGGCTCGCGAACGTGCCCGCGACATACTGACGACGCGAGAGCCACCGGCACGCCTGTTGAGCCAGCAGCAGGTGTTCGCGGCCCGCAGCGCGGTGCTCGAGCAGCATCTGGCGCCGCAGCTGGAGGAGTATCTGGTCCAGCTGGTGCTCGCGACGCGCGATCCGTCACCCTATGGCGCGGAGCTTTCGCGTTACATCGCCTACGGCGCGAGTCCACGCGGAACGATCGCACTCGATCGCTGCGCGCGCGCACACGCGTGGCTCGCCGGCCGCGACTATGTGACGCCCGAGGACGTGCACGCGATCGCCGTCGATGTGCTGCGCCATCGCGTGCTGCTGAGCTACGAGGCGGAAGCGGAGGGCATCAGCTCGGACAAGGTCGTCGCGATGCTGCTCGAGCGCGTGCCGCTGCCTTGATGAAGCGAGGGCTGAGCGGCGAGGGCTGAGGGCTGAGATCAAACGCACACAGCTGCTTCGGCTCGCCAGGATTCAGCACTCGGCCCTCACCTCTCAAAGTCCGACTTCTGAGTCCGCATCGCCGCCCATGTCCGCACCCCCGTCCAACGCCACCTGCGTCGCTCTCGACGAACTGATTGCGCTCGGCGCGTTCGCGCACGGCGCGAGTCTCGCCCGCAACCGGCGCAGTCCGGCGTTGCGTACGGGCGCGAGCAGCTCGCGCTGGCGTGGGCGGGGCGTCGATTTTCGCGAGTCGCGCATCTATCAGCCCGGCGACGAGATCCGCCACATGGACTGGCGCGTGACCGCACGCAGCGGCAAGCCGCATACGAAACTGTTCGAGGAAGAGCGCGAGCAGGGATTGCTGCTCGCGATGGACCTCAATCCAGGCATGCGCTTCGGCACGCGGGTGCGCTTCAAGAACGTGCAGGCCGCGCGTGCCGCCGCGCTGCTCGCGTGGATGGCTTCTGCCGCCGGCGATCGCGTCGGTGCGCTCGGTTTCGGTGGCGGCGTCGACGGCGAGGTCAAGCCGGCCGGCGGCCGACGCGGCGTGCTGCACGTGTTGCGTGCGCTGCGCGACTGGGATGCCGGTGCCGACGGCGCGATGCAGCAGCCTTTGTCGCGCGCGCTCGCACGCGTGCGCCACCTGCTGCGCCCGGGCATGCGGCTGGTGCTGCTGAGCGATGGCTTCAGTGCCGACGCGGAGGCCGCGCAACTGCTGCCGCAGATTGCCGGCCGCCATGAGATCGCCGTCGTGCTGGTCCGCGATGCGCTCGAACTCGAGCCTCCGCCGCCGGGTCGTTATGCGTTGCATCTGGGCTCGGCGCGACGCATTCTCGATTTCTCGGATTTCGGCGTACGCAAGGCCTGGACCGAGCGCTTCGCCGCGTCCCGCGAGCGCCTGCGCGGCGTCTGCTCGAAACTCGGCATCCGCGTGATCGAGCTCGATGCGCATGCGGACCTGCGCCGTGCGCTCGCGCCGCTGCTGGCGCGCAACCGGCATTCGGCGGTGGTCGCATGAATGCAGTCGCGCCGGCGCCGGGTCCGCAACTGCGCGATATCCATCTGCCGCCGGCACCGTCGTGGTGGCCGCCCGCGCCGGGATGGTGGCTGCTCGGGATACTCGCGCTGGCGTTGCTGTTCATCGTTGCGCGCTGGTTGCTGCGCCGCGAACGCGAGCGTCGCTGGCGGCGGCGCGTGCATCTGGAACTCGACCGCATCGCGGCGACCCACGCCGCGCACGCGGACCCGGTGCAGCTGGCCGCACAGGTGTCGCACCTGTTGCGCCGCGCCTCGCGCGTCGTCGAACCCGCAGCGGCTGCCCTCGGCGACGAAGCATGGCTGACGTTTCTCGATCGCCACCTGTCCGAAGCGCATCGCGGCGCCGAGCCGTTTCGCAATGGCGCCGGACGTGCGTTGATCGACGCACCGTATCGCCGCACCGGCGACCCGGCGGCGCAGGCGGTCGACGCGGGTGCGTTGCTCGATCTGGCACGCGCATGGCTGCGCGCGGCGCTGCCGCGGAGGCGCGAGCGTGCTTGAATTCGCGTGGCCCTGGTTACTTGCGATCCTGCCGCTGCCGTGGCTTGCGGCATGGCTGCTGCCGCGCGCGCGCGGCACGCTGAGCACGGCCCTGCATCTGCCGCATCTCGGCGTCGCTCTGCCGCAGCAGGCCGATGTTTCCGCGGTGCCGCGCTTGCGCCGCCTGCTTGCGCTGGTCGCGTGGGCCCTGCTCGGCATCGCTGCGGCGCGGCCGCAATGGCTCGGCGCACCGGAGGACGTGCCACGCTCCGGCCGCGATCTGCTGCTCGCGGTGGATACCTCGGGCAGCATGAGCATCGAGGACATGCAACTCGGCAATGCCCCGGCACCCCGCTTCGCGGCGATCCAGGCGATCGCCAGCGATTTCATCCATCGCCGCCAAGGCGACCGGGTCGGCCTGATCCTGTTCGGCACGCGCGCTTACCTGTTGGTGCCGCTGACCTTCGATCTCAAGACCGTCGGCAAGCAGCTTGGCGATGCGACGATCGGCCTCGCCGGCCGGGAGACCGCGATCGGCGATGCGGTCGGTCTCGGCGTGAAGCGCCTGCGCGATCGGCCCGAGCAGCAACGAGTGCTGATCCTGCTGACCGACGGCGTCAACACCTCCGGCGAACTCGATCCGAACAAGGCGATCGATCTCGCGACCGAGAACAAGGTGCGCATCTACACCATCGGCATTGGTGCGGATGCGCTGCGCGTCGACAGTCTGTTCGGCAGCCGCGTCGTCAATCCGTCCGCCGATCTCGACGAGGCCATGTTGACCCGCATGGCCGATGCGACCGGGGGACGCTATTTCCGCGCGCGCAACAGCGAGGAACTCGCCGACATCTACCGCAGCATCGACAAGCTCGAACCGGCTGCGGATACCCGGCAGAGCCTGCGCCCGGTCGATGAGCTGTACTGGATGCCGCTGGCCGCGGCCCTGGCCGCCGCGGCGTTCGCGTTTCTGCTGCCGGCCTGGCGCTTGCGCCGGATGCGCGGGGTGATGGCGACATGAGCGCGTCGATGGCGGATTTCCATTTCCTGCGTCCGCTCGCCTTGCTGCTGTTGCTGGCCGTGCCGCTGTTCTGGCTGGCCTGGCGGCACGGCCGCAGCGATGCGGGCGCGTGGCGCGCGGCGGTCGATGCGCACCTGCTGCCGCACCTGATCGAACGCATCGATGGCGGCTCGGGGCGTGCCGGCATCCTGTTCGCCGGTGCGCTGTGGACACTGGCGTGTCTGGCGCTCGCCGGCCCTGCGTGGGAACGCGAACCGATGCCGCTGTACCGCAACCAGGCTGCGCGCGTGCTCGCGCTCGAACTCTCGACGACGATGCTGGCGCAGGACATCAAGCCGAGCCGCCTCGCGCGTGCGCGCTACAAGCTCGATGACATCCTGACTCGCAGCCGCGATCACCAGACCGCATTGATCGGATACGCGGGCGATGCGTTCGTCGCGGCGCCGCTGACCGACGATGTCGAAACCGTACGCAATCTCGTCGACGCGCTGGATCCGGCCACGATGCCGGTCCCCGGCAACGCGACCGCACGCGCGATTGAAAGCGCCGCTGCGCTGATCCGGCAGGCCGGCCTGCATCGCGGCGAGATCGTGCTGTTCGCGGACAGCGTCGATACGGATGCGGTGGCCGCCGCACGCGCCGCGCATGCGCAGGGGTTCAGCGTTTCGGTGCTCGGCATCGGCAGCGCAACAGGTGCGCCGGTCCCGCTCAACCAGGGCGATTTCCTCAAGGACGACAACGGCAATGTCGTGGTCGCGCGCCTCGACGAAGACAGCCTGCGCGCAGTCGCGGACGCCGGCGGTGGGCGCTACGCGACGCTGAGCGCCGACGCGCGCGATCTCGATGCCCTGCTGGTCGATCGCGTCGACGTCGCGGATCGCGATCGTGGTGATGCTTCGACCGCGCCGGGCGAGATCGCGCAGAGCGCGCGCTGGCGCGATCGCGGACCGTGGCTGCTGGTGTTGCTGCTGCCGCTTGCGCTGTGCGGATTCCGGCGCGGCTGGCTGATGGTGTTCGCGCTGGCGCTGCTCGCGCCATCGTCGCCGGCGCAAGCAGTTTCGTTGGCGGATCTGTGGCAGCGCCCCGATCAGCAGGCCGCCACGGCGCTCGCAAACGGAGACGCCAGACGTGCGGTGAGCGTCGCGCGCGCGCCGGAATGGCGCGGCACTGCCGCGTACCGCGCCGGCGACTACGCATCCGCGGCCGCTGCGTATGCGCAAGCCGATGGCGCCGACGGCGCGTACAACAATGGCAACGCGCTGGCCAGGGCCGGTCGCTACGAAGATGCGATCGCCGCCTACGACGAGGCGCTGAAACGCGCGCCGGACATGGCCGACGCACAGGCGAACCGCAAGGCGGTCGAGGATTTCCTGAAGCAGAAATCGCAGCAGGATGCGAAGTCGCAGCAGGACAAGCAATCGCAGAAGAATGCCCAGGGCAGCGACAGCCGGCAGTCGCAAGCGCAGGATTCGAACGGCCACGGTTCGCAACAACAGGCGCAGCAGCGGAACGGCCAGCAGGACCGGCAGCAAGAAAATGCGCAGCCGGACCAGTCCAGCGCATCGGGTGCCGACCGCGGCAAACCCGATGATGCGCAGAAGGACGGCGACAGCGCAGCCGACCGCGGGCACGAGTCCAGCGCCGGCGATGCGCAACAGGACGCGCCGGACCGGAACCCGTCGAAGCCGGACAGCGAGCAGCAGAAAGCGCTGTCGCAGGCGATCGACAAGGCGCTCGCGTCGCAACCCGAATCCGGCGACCGCAGCCAGGACAACGCCAAGGCCGCGAGCGTGCGCGAGGACGATGCGACGCGGGAGAAGAAGCAGGCGCTCGAACACTGGCTGCAGCGCGTGCCGGACGATCCGGGAGGTCTGTTGCGACGCAAGTTCCAGCTCGAATACCAGCGTCGCCAGCAGCGTGGAGGGGAAGGCGGATGAAACACTTGCCGATTCGGCGCGGCGCTTGGTGCGCGATGTGCGCGCTGCTGCTGTTCGTCGTGTGCGCGACTGCGGCGACGCCGGACGTGCGCGCGTGGCTCGACCGCGACACGATGCAGCTGGGCGAGACTGTGACCCTCAACGTCGAGGC
>JBIODY010000107.1:0-7615 GCA_044445505.1 Lysobacterales bacterium | reverse complement strand
CGACATCTCGGCCTCGAGCGTGTTCTCGTCGATGCGCGCGAGCACGACGTCGGGAACCTCGGGCAGCACGGCGACCGGTTCGCTCAGATCGAGCACGAAGGTCTCGACGTCGAGCTTGGCCAGCAGCTTGCGCATCGAGGTGTTCTCGATGATGCGGCCCTGGTCGATGATCGCGATGTTGCGGCACAGCTTCTCGGCTTCCTCGAGGTAGTGAGTGGTCAGGATCACCGTGGTGCCGGCTGCATTGATGCCGCTGATGAACTTCCACATCGAGCGGCGGATCTCGATGTCGACACCGGCGGTGGGTTCATCGAGGATCAGCAGGCGCGGTTCGCTCATCATCGCGCGCGCGATCATCAGGCGCCGCTTCATGCCGCCGGACATCGCCCGCGAGGGCGCGAACGCCTTGTCCCAGAGCACGAGCTGTTTCAGGTATTTCTCGGCGCGCTCGGCCGCGACGCCGCGCGGAATGCCGTAGAAGCCGGCCTGGTTCACGCACACGTCGAAGGGCTTCTCGAACATGTTGAAGTTGAGTTCCTGCGGCACCAGGCCGACCAGGCGCATCGCCGCGCTGCGTTGCTCGCGGATCGACACGCCGAAGATGCGCGCATCGCCGCCGGTCGCGTTGACCAGTGACGACAGGATACCGATCAGGGTCGACTTGCCGGCGCCGTTCGGCCCGAGCAGGGCGAAGAAATCGCCGGGCGCGACGCGCAGCGAAATGCCCTTCAGCGCTTCGACGCCGCTCGCGTAGGTCTTCTTGAGCTCGACGACATCGAGCGCGGGTGTGTTCGTCATGGGGTCTTCGGGGATTGGCCGGCGCAGGTCGGAGCACGGCTGCCTGCTAGTATAACGGGCTGTCCGGCCACCTCCGTCCAGTTGCTGCCTCGATGGAACATTTCAAGCTCCGCCTCGCCGCGAGCCACATGCTCGCCCCGTCCGTGCGTCATCTCAGCTTCGAGCGCGCCGACGGCGCGCCGTTCGCGTTCGTGCCCGGCCAGTTCATCCAGGTGCATTTCCACTACGCCGACGGCAAACCGACCAGGCGCAGCTATTCGGTCGCGAGCATCGGCAACGGCAACGGCCCGGTGCCGCGCATCGAGATTGCGGTGTCGTATGTCGACGGCGGCGCGGCGACCGAACTGCTGTCGCAACTCGACGAAGGCGCCACGATCGATGCCAGTGGTCCGTACGGCAGGTTCTGCCTGATGGATGCGGACAGCAACCGGCGCTACCTGCTGGTCGCGACCGGCACCGGCGTGACGCCCTACCGCGCGATGCTGCCGAAGATGCGCACCCTGGCAGCCGCACGCGGCTGCACGTTCGCCCTGGTCTATGGCGCACGCAACGAAACCGAACTGCTTTACGGCGACGAGTTCGAGGCGTTCGCGCACGAGGTACCCGGCTTCTCGTTCCATGCCTGCTTCAGCCGCGCGCCGCGCGCGGTGCCGCGCCCGCACGATCGCAACGGGCGCGCCCAGGTCGCGCTCGGCGAACTGGGTCCGAACGCGGAGCACGACATCGCCTACCTGTGCGGCAATCCGGACATGGTCGACGAGACCTTCGCGATGCTCAAGGAAGCCGGTCTGCCGGTGCCGCATATCCGACGCGAGAAGTACGTGTCTTCGCGCTAGCGTGCAGGGTGGGCCCTAATACGTGACCGTCACCGTGATGGTGTCGTTGTAGGTGCCGGCAGTCGGTGTGGTCTGCGCAGGCACCGTGCCGTACACGGTGAGGTTCTGCACGCTGCCGTTGCCGTTGCCGGCCACGGTGTTGGTGCCGACGGTATCGCCCCAGACCGTGGTGCGCCCTGGATTGGAATAGAGCTGATAGCCGATCAGGTTCGCGCCGAACGCCATCTTGCGCGCGTTGATGCTGGCGCCATTCAGGCCCTGGTTGAGGCCGACGTTGTAGGCGCTGCCGCTGGAACACTGCACGCCGATCGTCGATGTGCCCGGCGTATTCGCGCTCAACAGGCCGACCGTACCGAAGTCGAGCGTGGTCGCGCTGACGTTGCATTGCCTGGCGACGGTTGCGTTCACGTTGAAACCGAACGTGTCGACGATCGCCGAACTGCAGGTGCCCGGCGGCGTGGAACCGCCCGCCTCGTTGATCGTGAGCGCGGTGTGGCCGCCGGAGAAATCGTCCTGGTACGCGCCGGGGATCGCCGTAGTCTGGCCGTTCGTGACGCGCCCGTACATCGTCGCCGTGCCGGACGTCGAGCGGTTGCCGGCAATCGTCAGCAAAACCTCCAGCGGCGTCGCGAATACGCCGAAAAACGAGCTGCCCCAGACCGTCGAATACGACGCGTTCTGGTACAGCTGGAACGTCAGGATGTCGGCGGCGCCGTCCTGCATCTGGCGTGGATTAGTTTGCCCGGCGCCCTGCACGCCATCGCCGATGCTGAAGCAGACCCTGGCCGAACGCGTCGAACCCACGGCGTTGGTGCAGGTGTAGTTCAACGTCGCATTCGCGTCGGTCTGACTCGAAAGCGGATTGACGCTGCCGAACACGACATTCGTCATCGACGCGCTGCAGGTGATCGCATGCGCGGAGTGCGGCGCGGCGAGCAGCAATCCGCAACCGATCGAGACCAAGACAGCACACCGATGCAACATGGCGACGAACCTCATGGCTGCTCTCCGCGGCAGACCAGCGGCCCGATCACGGGCACGGTCTGCGCCTTGGCGCGATAGTCGAATGCGGCCGTGCAACCGCCCGCCGGCGTCTGCACGTCCAGTGTATTGCGCGCGCCGAGGCCTTCGAGATACACGATGCCGTCATATCCGACCGTGGCCGCCGACGCCGGCTTGCCGGCGAGCCGGACCGTGCTGCCCACGCCAAGCGGCTTGCCGGTCGCATCGTGCAGGATGATCGAAGCGGCATGCACCGACTCGATGCCGAAGCGCACCAGCGTGCCGGCGCGATCGGACGGCGTGACGTCGGCTTCGACCCGGTCGATGCGCACATCGGCCGGCAACTGCATCGGGTCGATCGCGAGCTTGTTGCGCTGATAGGCGTTGAGCGGCGTGACCAGCAGATCGCCGCCGGCGTTGGTCGTGCCGATCGGACGGTTTTCCAGGCTGACCGGCACGCCGGCCACGCCATTCGTCGACACCACCGCAAACGCATCATCGATGCGCCGTGCGGCGAAGAACTGGTTGTCCATGAACACCAGCGCGCCGCTCGCATCGGCGTAGGTGCGGGTCGTGTCGTCAAGCTTCTCGATTCCGGCAAGCAGCTGGCCCTGCTGGGCGCGGTAGCCGATTTCGGCTTGTCCGCCCTCGGTTTCGCTGCCGTCCAGCACGCGCGCGCGCCAGCCGAAGCCGCCATCCGGATTGATCGGGCGATTCGCCTCGAGCGTGGCCAGGTTGCCGGTGTGATCGTGTTGTACCGACGCGCTCACCGACGTGCTGTTGCCGAAGGCGAAATTGACCCCGAGAAACACGCTGCGCTCATGCGTGTCGTCGAGGTTCTGGTTCGCGCTCAAGCTCAGCGAACAGCGGCTGCCGAGCGATTTGAAGTAGTACGCACTGGCGAAGCGCGAACGCGCCTGCCCAGGATATTGCTGCTCGACGTAGCTCATGCCGATGCTGCCGAGGCGACCCAGCATGAGCCCGGCCAGCGCGCGATCGGAGCGCTTCGGCGGCGCCGGTCCGTACAGCGCGGCGACATCGCGGTAGTCGCCGAAACTGCGCGTGCTGTCGAGCAGCAGGTTGAAGCGGTCGTTGCGCCAGTTGTAGCCGACCTCGACCTGCGAACCGGTCTGGCCATGCGCGCTGCTGGTCGCGATTGCGGCGTTGACGATGCCGGCGCTTCCGACCCGGACCACGCCGCCGGCGCCGCCATTGGCGAGGTCCGCCGTCGCTTCGGCATGCCCTTCGACGGTCAACCAGTCGGCAACGCCACGGCGCCAGGTGGCGCTCGCGGCAGGATCGCTCGCGTAGGAAAACGAACTCGCGCCATAGTCCCTGCGCACGAAGCCGGCTTCCAGCGAATAGTCGCTGAGGCCCGCGCGCAGCAACTGATTCGCCGTGTAGAACGAGAAATCGAGCGTGCTCTGGCGGCCCATCGCGTCGGTGATCACGACCTGCGCCTGGCCGCTGCCGTTGACCACCGGCACGGTATTGAGCTGGAACGGACCCGCCGGAATCTGGTTGCTGGTCTGTTTGAGGCCGTTGATGTACAGATCGACGGTCGAGGGCAGGTTGGCCTGGCCGTAGAACGCCGGCACCGGAAACGTGATCAGGTCCGGCTGCAGGGCGAAATTGCGCTGCAGCTGCACGCCGCCGAAGCGCGTCGCACGGGTCCATGCGAGGCTGCCACTGATCGCATCGCCGATGCGCAGCGTGGTCGCGTCATCGACGAAGGAATGACTGAAAGTCGTATCCAGACGCACGCTGTCGGAACCCCAGCCGGAACCCGGCGTGTCGGTCACGCGCGAGATCGCGGTATTCGACACCACGCCCCAGGCATTGAATGCGCGCAGTTCGCCGAGCACGGACAGGCCAAGGTTGCCGCTATCGTCGCGCGTGGCGTAGACGTCGTAGTTCAGCAGCAGCCCCGGCGAAGCTTGCGGCAGCGGAATCACGTTCGCCGGTGCGTTGAGTACGGCGGCAGTCTGATCGAGCGCCTGCGGAGGCGCGGTGATTTCGACGCGCTGGCGCTCCTCGTCGTAATGGACCGCGACACCGGCCAGCGCGGCGACATCGAGCGGCGCCTGTTGCGCCGCTTCCGGAAGATGGCGAAAGCCGAGCTGTCGCAGCGTATCGGCACTGGTGCGCAGATGGGCGCCCTCGCGCATGAAATGCGCGATCTGCCGGGTCGGATTGCCGTTGAGCACGACTTCGAGATACAGGTCCTGGCCCATGCCCGCCGCTGCCGGCATCCGGTCCGCGATCACGCCCATCGCGGACGGATCCATGGCCGGATCGGGGGCCGGCGCGGCAGCTGCGATGCCCTGCAGCAGCAGCGCGCTAGCGACGCAGGTCGCCGACCGCAAACGCTTGATCGACGGGTTTGCCATTGATCCTTGCCTTGAGCTTCGTGCCCGGACCGGCCTCGGCCGGCGATTTGAGCGCCCAGCGCATGGCTTCGCCCGGCAACGCATAACCGAGCAGGCCGGGCGCGACAACGATCGCCTCGCCCGAGCCCGGCACCAAACTCACATCGCTGATCTGCGCGTGGCGCGCGCCGTCATTGCGCACGTCCAGCATGAGCTGGCCGCCCTCGCGGACGAACGACCAATGCAGGGCCGCGCCGACGGCAGCCTCATCCAGCGGGTTCGCGGGTTCGATGAAAACCGGCACCGAGTAGCGCAGGATGTATTGCAGGCCCGAGGCCTGCGCGTGCTCCGCCTGCGGCAGTTCGTCGACGAGGACGCGAAATGCATCCTCGCCGGTTCCTGCCGCTGCCGGGCCGCCGGTGCGCACCACGCGCACCAGCTGGCGCGCGCCCGGCGCGAGATCAAGCATCGGCGGACTGGCGACCAGCAACTGGGTCGGCGCCAGCTCGTCCTTGCCGCCTTGCTGCGTCCAATGGAAGACGCGTACCTGCGCGCGCAGTTCGCGCTCGCCGGTATTGGTCAACCACAGTCCCTGCGCAGGACTGGCCGGCGTGAACTCGAGTCCGATCGGCGCCACCTGGAGACCGGAGGCGCCGACCGGACTGCACGCGACCAGCAACCCGGCGATCAGGAGGCGCAGTGCAGTTTGCAGATGCATCGCATTGCGCTCAGTAAGTGACCGTGACCGTGACCGTGTCATTGTAGGTCCCGGCTGCCGGCGTCGTTTGCGGCGGCACGCGGCCATACACGGTCAGCGCCTGCGTGGTGCCATTGCCGGTGCCGGCCAGGGTATCGGTGCCTACGGTGGTTCCCCAGTTCAACGTGCGTGCGTTGTCGCGGAACAGCGCGTAATTGACCGGCGTGGCGCCGTTGAGCATGGTCCGCGCGGTGACGCTGCCGCTGCTGCCGCCGTTGATGCCGACGTTGTAGAGCGCTCCGGTGGTGCAGATCACACTGATCGTCGAGGTCTGGTCGATATTCGCGACCAGCGGACCTTGGGTGCCGAAGTCCATCGGGGTGGGATTGGTGGTGGTCACGTTGCAGGCGTTCTGAATGATGATCTTGACCGGCATCGTGTTGGTGACGGTCAACGCCTGGGCGCTGGAAGCCGCAAAGCCAAACATGGCGAGCGCGAGGACGCCCGCAGACTTGATGTTCATTTGTGTATCCCTTGCAGTAGGTCCAATTGGACGGAGTTGCCGCAACAAGCGAAACCGATGCTGGTGTCTTGCATCGTCGACAAGTGCAGGTGATCGACGTAAGGCAAACGCCGTGCCAAGTACGAAATCATGCGTTTCGGCTTGTGACGATGCGCAGCGTGCGTACATTTGTCGCTATGTGACGGAGTCCTCTTCTTTTCCGCATGGCCGATAAAGCCCGGCCGCTGTAAAGCTTGCTTGACTGTGCGCGTGCGGCCGGCTTACCCTGTACGTCAAGTAGACTTGACAGGCTCACCGGTGCGCGATCATTACCGACAGCACCTGCATGCGGTTTGGCTGCTCGTGCTGCCCTGCCTCGGGTCGGCCGTCCGCTGGCGCTGCCCATGAACAACCGCGTACGCGAGCTGCGCAGCGCACACGGCTGGTCGCAGGGCGAGCTGGCCGAACGCCTCGACGTATCCCGGCAGAGCGTCAACGCGATCGAGACCGGCAGGTACGCTCCGAGCCTGCCGCTCGCGTTCCGCATCGCGAAACTGTTCCACAAGACGATCGAGGCGATCTTCGATCCGCGGGAGTAGCAAGAGCATGGGCAAGCGCAACGCGTTGAAAATCGCCGTGGTCGCCCTGGCGCTGGGCGCACTTGCAGCCCGGCAATGGTGGTCGTCCGCGCATCCGCCCGGCGCGATGGCGTCGACGCAGGGCGCCGCACTGGTGCCGGATCCGCGCAGCGCGGGCTTCACGCTCGGCACGCTCGTCTTCGCAGCGTGCGAACTCGGCCAGCGCAATTCGGCGGCGACCACCGCCGCGTTCTGCGCGCCGTTCCGGGTACCGGAGAACTGGGACCGGCCCGATGGGCGCAGGATCGATCTCAGGCTGGCGCTGATCAGGAGCAGCGCTCCGCTCGCCGCACGCGACCTGGTCGTGCTGCTCGCCGGCGGCCCGGGCCAGGCCGCGACCGAGGTCTGGCCGCGCAGCGCGCCCGGCTTCGCGGCGCTGCTCGAACACCGCAACGTGCTGCTGCTCGACCAGCGCGGCACCGGCGGTTCGCATGCGTTGGCCTGCGCCGACGACCCGACCGATTTCGAAAGCGCGACGGTGAACTCGATCGACCTCGCCCAGGTGCGCAGGCAGACCCGGGCCTGTCTCGACGAGGTCGCGAAAACAGCCGATCCGGCGCAATACACGACCAGCGCGGCGTTGCCCGATCTGGAGGCGCTGCGGCAAGCGCTCGGTGCGCCGCAATTCGACCTGGTCGGGGTTTCCTACGGCACGCGCGTCGCGCAGCAGTATCTGCGCCGCTATCCGGATGCAGTGCGCAGCGTCGTGCTCGATAGCGCGGTGCCGAACGAACTCGTGCTCGGCGCCGAGTTCTCGATCGACCTCGACGCGG
>JBIODY010000106.1:0-7637 GCA_044445505.1 Lysobacterales bacterium | reverse complement strand
GTCGTCGTTGATGTCGATCGTCGCACCGGTTTCCTCGGTGATCGAACGGATCGTGGTGCCGCCCTTGCCGATGACTTCGCGGATCTTGTCCGGATGGATCTTCATCGTGATCAGGCGCGGCGCGAACTCGCTCATCTCGGTACGCGAGGTCGAGATGACCTTGGCCATCTCGCCGAGGATATGCAGGCGACCGTGCCTGGCCAGGGCCAGCGCGACGCGCATGATCTCCTCGGTGATGCCATCGATCTTGATGTCCATCTGCAGCGCGCTGATACCGGTTTCGGTACCCGCGACCTTGAAATCCATGTCGCCGAGATGATCCTCGTCGCCGAGGATGTCGGAGAGCACGACGAAGTCGTTGCCTTCCTTGACCAGGCCCATCGCGATCCCGGCGACCGGCGCGGACAACGGCACGCCCGCGTCCATCATCGCCAGCGACGATCCGCAGACCGACGCCATCGACGAGGAACCGTTCGACTCGGTGATCTCGGAGACCACGCGCAGCACGTACGGGAACGCTTCGATCGAAGGTTTCACCGCCTGCACGCCGCGCTTGGCGAGGCGGCCGTGACCGATCTCGCGACGCTTCGGACCCATCATGCGGCCGGTTTCGCCGACCGAGAACGGCGGGAAGTTGTAGTGGAACAGGAACGGATCCTTCGACTCGCCCTCCGGCGCATCGATGATCTGCGCATCGCGCGTGGTGCCGAGCGTGACCGCGACCAGCGCCTGCGTCTCGCCACGCGTGAACAGCGCCGAGCCGTGCGCGCGCGGCAGTACGCCGACGCGCGCCGTGATCGGGCGCACCGTGTCGAGCGCGCGACCATCGATGCGCAGTTTGGTCTTCAGCACGCCACCGCGCAGGGTGCGGTATTCAACGTCGCCGAATGCCGCGCCGATGTCGGCATCGTTCCAGCCCGCGGCCGCGGCCTTCTCGGCAAGCGCCGCCTTGACGTCGGACTTGAGCGCCAAAACCGCGTCGCGGCGCGCGAGTTTGTCGCGGATCTGGAACACCTCGGCGAAACGCGTGCCGATCGCAGCCTCGATCGCGCCGTACAGCGCCTCGTTGCGCACCGGCGCTTCCCACTTGAACGTCTTGCGGCCGGCTTCGGCGACGAATTCGTTGATCGTCTTGATCGCCACCTGCATCTGCTGGTGGCCGAACACGACCGCACCGAGCATCACGTCTTCGCTGAGCAGCTTGGCTTCCGACTCGACCATCAATACCGCGTTCGCGGTACCGGCAACCACCAGGTTGAGGTCGGAGGCAGCGGTTTCGGTCGCGGTCGGATTGAGGATGTACTGGCCGTTCGAATAGCCGATGCGGGCCGCGCCGATCGGACCCTTGAACGGAATGCCGGCAAGGGTCAGCGCGGCGGATGCGCCGAGCAGGGCCGGAATGTCGCCGTCGACTTCCGGATTCATCGAGACGACGGTCGCGATGACCTGCACCTCGTTCTTGAACTCTTCCGGGAACAGCGGGCGCACCGGTCGATCGATCAGGCGCGAAGTCAGCGTCTCCTTTTCGGTCTGACGCCCTTCACGCTTGAAGAAGCCGCCCGGAATGCGACCGGCCGAATAGAACTTTTCCTGGTAGTCGACGGTGAGCGGGAAGAAATCCTGCCCCTCGCGCGCCTTTGCAGCCGCGACTGCGGTGACCAGCACGACGGTGCCGCCCATGCTGACCATGACGGCGCCACCGGCCTGGCGGGCGACTTCGCCCGTTTCCAGAGTGACCTGCTGACTACCGTACTGGAACGATTTGCTGACTTTCGCCACTGGGAAATCTCCTGATGATTTGCAGAACCGGGCATCCGCCGCGGTCTGCAAACAAACGCGCGCGGTGCCGCGACACGTTTGCCGCATCAAGCGCAACGCGCTTCATGCGACGGCACATCCGCTGTGCCGGAACGGCTCTGCGAACCGTTGCGGGTAGGGGTTCGCTCAGCGGCGCAGGCCGAGGCGTTCGATCAGCGTCTTGTAGCGCTCGCTGTCCTTGGTCTTCAGGTAACCGAGCAAACGGCGACGCTGGTTGACCATCTTGAGCAGTCCACGGCGCGAATGGTGATCCTTGCCGTGGTCGGCAAAATGCTTGCTGAGGTGGTCGATACGGGCGGACAGCAGTGCGACCTGAACTTCCGGCGAGCCGGTGTCGTTCGGAACGCGACCGAAGTCGCTGATGATCTTGCTGGTTTGTTCGTTGGGAAGGGACATCTCAATGAATCCTGGAAGCGGAGGCGAGACTTGTGAACGAACACGCTCTTCGTGGCGATGACGGCGGTCGTGAGAACCGGCGTCGGCTGCGTGCGGCCTGAAACCGGACCGGACGCGCCGCGCACGAGTACGTGATCGTTCGCAAGCCCCGCGGGTTGGACGGACGTACGGTGAAGTGAACGGGGCATTTTAGCTGGCGGAGCGGTGTCGGAACAAGCATTTATGCGCGAATCGGCGGATTGAAGCCACGCAACGGGCGCATGCGCCCGCTGGAATCGACTTCCGCCAGCGCGACCGCCCTGCCCGCCTCGTCCAGCGCCACGCAAGGGCCAGGGCCCGCGCCGGTGCCGATGTCGACGGCCTGGCCCCGGCGCACCCGTGCCGCGACGATCGCGTCCAGTCGAATCTGCGGATAGCCGGCAAGCCCCTGTTCTAGCGGCAACAGGCGGCGCTCGAGCGCGTCGGGATCGGCCTCGGCGAGAGCGCCGAGTTCGTCCAGCCCGATCATGTCCGGATTCGTGAACGGCTCCACCATGAGCCGGCGCAGCACGGTCACGTGCGCGCCGCAGCCGAGCCGTTCGCCGAGATCGCGCACCAGGCTGCGCACATAGGTGCCCGACCCGCATTCGACGATCAGGCGCAGCCGATCGCCGGCACGCTCGACCAGTTCGAAGCGGAACACTTCGACCTCGCGCGGCGGCGCCACCACCTGCTCGCCGCGCCGCGCGCGCCGGTACAGTGGCACCCCAGCCTGCTTCAGTGCCGAGTAGATCGGCGGGATCTGGGTCGTGCGTCCGCTGAGCGCAAGCAGCGCTGCGCGGATCGTTGCATCGTCGAGGGCCGGAACGGCACGCCGCAGGATGACTTCGCCTTCCGCGTCATCGGTCGTCGTCGTGACCCCGAGCAGGCATTCGCTCGCGTAGGACTTGCGCGAACCGAGCAGGAGGCCGGCGATCTTGGTTGCCTCGCCGAAGCAGATCGGCAACAGGCCGCTCGCCAGCGGATCGAGGCTGCCGGTGTGCCCGGCCTTTGCCGCACGAAAGATGCGCCGCGCCTTCTGCAGGGCCTGGTTCGAACTAAGGCCCGGCGGTTTGTCGAGCAGCAGGATGCCGTCGACATCGCGCCAGGCAGGTTTTGCGGAACTCATTGCGCAATCATTTTCGTGGGGGCGGCTTCAGCCGCGATGCCTTTCTTTCCGGTCACGCAGAGCAAGAGCATCGCAGCTGAAGCCGCTCCTGCGACGGCCAAGCTGGCCGCTCGGCTTCGACCCCTTATGATTTCGCGTCTCCACGCAGCAGCTTCTCGATGCGCTCGCCCTTGTCGACCGAATCGTCGTAGCGGAAGCGCAGCTCCGGCACGCGGCGCAGACGCATCGACTGCGACAGCGCATGGCGGAATTCGCCGGCCAGACCGTTCAGGGCGGCGACGGCCTTTTCGGTATCGCCGCCCAGCAGCGTGGTGACGTAGATCGACGCGGAATCGAGATCCCGGGTGACCTCGACATCCGAAACGCTGACCGACGGCAGCCCATATTCGCGCACCGCCGCATGCACGAGCAGCGCAATTTCGCGGCGCAATTCAGCGGAGACGCGGTCGGATCGCTTGAAGTCGCGGGAAGGCATGGCGGTTCCGGAAGGCTCAGGATTTCTTCGAGGCAACGATCGGCGCGTGGCCGAGATGGCGATCGAAAAACCGCACCATCACCGCGTACGCCGCTTTCGATTCGGGCAATTCCGGATCGGCGTAGAACCGGTGCCACATGCCGTCCCAGACATGCAGCTCGGTCGGCGCGCCGGCCTGGGTCAGGAGATCTTCGCTGCGCAGCACCGCGCTCAATTGCTCGTCGCGCGTGCCGGAAATCAGCAGGGTCGGCGGAAATTTCGCCAGCACCGCAGGCGAACGTCCGGGGAGGACCAACGGACTATCGATGTCGACGCCGTGGAAATACGGCAGTGCAGTCAACTCCATTGACGATTCAGGGGGCACCGCCTGGGCGTTGAGCAGCGGGGCGACATACGCCGAGTCGCCGCCAAACCCGACCACGCCCGCGCAGAAGATGCCGATCGCGCCGGGTGCAGGCAAATGCTTGTCCGCAAACCAGGCGACCGACTCGGCAGCCAGTCCGCCGCCCGCCGAGCAACCGTACAAGCCGATATCTTGCGGCTTGTACCGCTTGAGCAGCTCGCGGTAGACCTTTTCCACGTCCTCGCTCGCTGCGGGAAACGTGTGCTCGGGGCCCATCCGGTAGTCCACGCTGATGACCGTGATCTTCGACAGACTCGCGACCGGAATCGACTCGACCAGACCACCGTTGCCGGCACCCCAGAGAAAGGCGCCCCAGTGCAAGTTGATCAGCACGCGGTGCGTGTCCGTTTTCGCATTCGTGGCGGAAACGATATTGACCGGTACACCACCCAGCTTCGATGCCTCGATCCGGACCGGATAGAGCTTTTTCATGCGCTCGACGCGACTGGAATCGATCTTGTCGTAATACATGCGGATGGCCTCGATCGGGCCATCGAAGTCAGGCGCATTGCGGTCCTCGATCAGCATCTCCTGGAAACGCTTGAGCGCTTCTTTCGATGCGTAGACCGAAAACGGAAAGCGCGCACCGAGCGCGGTGATCGCGCCGTCCGCCGCGACCGTGTGCTCGATGTGCTGCGGCTTGGCGTCCTGCGCGGTGGCGCCGACGGCAAACAAAATGCCCGCCAATACGAAACTTGCCGGACATTTTGTGTGCATGCCTTCAATCCTCGCGATCATCATCGAGCGGAGCATATTTTTCGCACGGCACGGGACGCCAGGCAACACGTCTGGCGCGGGCTCACAACGTACGCGCAAACTCGATGCGCTCGAAGCACTCGATCTGGTCGCCCGGCTTCACGTCGTTGTACTGCTTGACGCCGATGCCGCATTCCATGCCGTTGCGCACCTCGTCGACGTTTTCCTTGAAGCGGCGCAGCGATTCGAGTTCGCCCTCGAAAATCACCGTGTTGTCGCGCAGCACGCGGATCGGCTTGTGGCGCTTGACCGTGCCTTCGATGACCATGCAACCGGCGACCGCGCCGAACTTCGACGAGCGGAACACGTCGCGCACCTGGGCGACGCCGATGATTTCCTCGCGCACCTCGTTGCCGAGCAGCCCGGTCGCGACCTGTTTCACCTGGTCGATGACGTCGTAGATGATCGAGAAATAGCGCAGGTCGAGGCCGCTGCCTTCGATGATGCGGCGCGCCGAGGCATCCGCGCGCACGTTGAAACCGATGATGACGGCTTTCGATGCAGCAGCCAGCGTCGCGTCCGATTCGGTGATGCCGCCGACACCGGACGCGATCACGTTGACCTTGATCGCATCCGTGGTGATCGCGCTCAAGGCCTCGCGCAGCGCCTCGGCGGAACCTTGCACATCCGCCTTGACGACGATGTTCAGCGACAGCTGGCCCTCGCCCTGCCCCATCTGCGCCATGATGTCTTCCATGCGATTGCCGGCCTGCTTGACCAGGCGCGTTTCGCGGCGCTTGTGCAGGCGCTGCTGGGCGACATCCTTGGCCAGGCGCTCGTCGGCGACCACGACGAAATCGTCGCCCGCCTGCGGCACGCCGGAAAGACCGAGCACCTGCACCGGAATCGACGGACCGGCCGACTCGACCTGTTTCCCCGCTTCATCGAACAACGCGCGCACGCGCCCGTACTCGACACCGCAGACCAGGAAGTCGCCGCGCTTGAGCAGGCCCTGCTGAACCAGCACGGTCGCGATCGGACCGCGCCCCTTGTCGAGACTGGATTCGATGACCGCGCCGCTGGCGCGCCCATCCGGCACTGCCGTGAGCGCCATGACCTCGGCCTGTACCGAGATCGCATCGAGCAGGTTGTCCACGCCATCGCCGGTCTTCGCCGATACCGGCACGAATTGCACATCGCCGCCCCATTCCTCGGGCACGACCTCGTGCTGGACCAGACCCTGTTTCACCGTATCCGGGTTCGACTCGGGCTTGTCCATCTTGTTCATCGCGACGATCAGCGGCACCTTCGCCGCGCGCGCGTGCTGGATCGCCTCGACCGTCTGCGGCATCACGCCGTCATCGGCGGCGACGACCAGCACCACGATATCGGTCGATTGCGCACCGCGCGCGCGCATCGACGAGAACGCGGCATGGCCCGGCGTGTCGAGGAAGGTGATGACGCCCCTGCTCGTCTCCACATGGTATGCGCCGATGTGCTGGGTGATGCCACCGGCCTCGCCGGAAGCGACCTTGGTGCGCCGGATGTAGTCGAGCAACGAGGTCTTGCCGTGATCGACGTGGCCCATGATCGTGACCACCGGAGGGCGCGTCCTGCGCTCGCCTTCCTCGCCGGCCTGATGCGCTAGCAGGGTTGTTTCCGCGCTGGTGTCCTCGGCGGCGACGACCTTGTGGCCGAGGTCCTCGGCGACCAGCACCGCGGTGTCATGGTCGATCGCCTGGTTGATTGTCACCATCACGCCCATCTTGAACAGCGCCTTGACCACGTCCGCACCCTTGACCGCGAGTTTCTGCGCGAGGTCGGCGACGGTGATCGATTCGCCGACCGCGATCTCGCGCACGACCGGTGCAGTAGGCCGCGAGAATGCATGCGCGGGGCCGGAGCGCGCCTGTTCGACCTGGCGCGTCTTCGGCCGCTTGCGGCCGGTACGTCGCGCCGCGCCTTCCTGCGACAGGTGCAGTTCACCGCCGAAATAGCGCGGCGCCTCTTCGCCACCGCCCTCGTCGCGCATGCGGTGCGAACCGTGCTTGGGCTTGTGCCGATGCGCATCGGCCGCACCGGGGGATGCGGCTTCGCGTGCGCGTTCCGGACGTGCGCGTTCGCCTTCGCGCGGCGGTGTCGCGCTTTCACGCGGCGCGGCGACGGCGTCCGGGGTCGGCTTGGTAGCGTCTTCGGCCTTGTGTTTTTCCTGTTCCGCTGCAGCGCGGCGCGCTTCTTCGGCAGTGCGCAGCTTCGCGTCTTCTTCCTGGCGGCGGCGCTCGGACTCGGCGCGTGTGTGTTCCTCGGCTTCGCGCTTCTGCTGCGACTCGCCGAGTTTGCGGATCGCATCCTCGCGCTCCGGATCGACCTGCGCCTGCGCCTCTTCCTCGACCACGCTGCGCTTGACGTAGGTACGCTTCTGGCGCACCTCGACATTCACCGTCTTCGCTGTCGCGCCGCGCTGGCCCGGCACCACGGTGATCTCGCTGACCGTACGCCGCTTCAGCGTGATCTGGCGCGGCGCGGCAGCCGCCGCGACCGGCGCTTCCTCCTTCTTGCCGTGGGTGCGGCGCAGGAAGCCGAGCAGCTTCACCTTCTCGGTGCTGCTGATGACCTGTTCCGGGTCGGAAAATTTCATGCCCGCCTCCGCAAGCTGCGCGAGCAGCTTGTCGATCGGCGTGCCGAGGACTGTGGCCAGTTGT
>JBIODY010000105.1:0-7651 GCA_044445505.1 Lysobacterales bacterium | reverse complement strand
GTCTATTTCGCCGGCTTCGCCAACGCGATCATGTTCGATGTGCTGCTGGCGACCTGTGTGCTGCTGGCGATGCACGGCCTGCTCGATCTTGCCGAGAGCCGCCCACGGCGCGGCATTGCGGTCACCGCGCTCGCGATCGGCCTGGGCATTCTCGCCAAGGGACCGGCGATGCTGCTCGGCATCGCATTCGTCGCGGTCGCCGCACCGTGGTGGAATGCCGACGCGTTGCGTGCGCGACGGCTGCGCTACTTCGCGGCACTCGGACTCGCGATCCTGCTCGGTGTCGCGCTGGCGCTGGCATGGGCGATTCCGGCCGCGCTGCACGGCGGACCGGACTATGCGCGGGCGATTTTCCTCAGCCAGACCTTCGATCGCATCGAAGGCGTGAAAGACGCCAGCACGCATGGGCGGCCGTTGTGGTGGTACCTCGTGGTGTTTCCGCTGATGCTGTTGCCGTGGCCGCTGGTGCTGCGCGGCGGCTGGGCAGGCGTGCGCGCGTTGATGCACGAACGCGCGCTGCGCTTCGCCGTGGCGTGGACCGTTCCGACCTTCGTCGTATGGTCGCTGATAGGCGGCAAGCAGCCGCACTACCTGTTGCCGATGATTCCCGGCGTTGCGCTCGCGTTCGCGTTGTTGCTGGATCGCTCGGCCTTGCACGTACGTGCGGGGCTGTTCGCACTTGCGCTGATCGCGCTCGGCATCGCGTTGGCATATCTGCCGCACGATGCGTCGCTGCAGGACAGTGCGTTCGTCGCGGGCACGTCTTCCCTGTGGGGCGCACTCATCGCACTGGTCGGGACCTGCCTGCTTGTATTCGCGCGCCGCATCGACGCGCCGGCATGGTCGGCGCTGGCCATGCTCGCCAGTCTGCTGATTGCCAAACTCGCGTTGATCCAGGGCCCGGGTGCGCGCTACGACGTGCGCGAGGTCGCGGCGCAGGTGCGCGCGGCGCAGGATAGCGGCCAGCCGATCGTGCACATGGGCTGGCATCACGGCCTGTACGGATTCGCCGGGCGCCTGCAGCACCCGCTGCCGACGCTCGGCACCGACGCCGAACTCGCGGCATGGGCGAAAACGCACCCGGATGGACTCGTGATCAGCCTGTACCGGCGCTTCCGCTACCGCGCGACGCCGCTGTATACGCAGGCGTTCCGCGGCGGCCGGATCTCGATCTGGAATGTGCGCGACGCGCTCGCCTCGGGCGTCGATCCAGCCAACCTGCGCGCGCACGACGACAACGAGGATGCGACTGACGACTGAGCGCGCGAGGATGTCCTGTGGGAGCGGCTTCAGCAGCGATACTTGTGGTCAGGTCCTGCAAGAGCATCGCGGCTGAAGCCTCCCACGGGTTCTGCGCTTTTCAAACCACGGCGGACTTGTAGCGCTCGATGCCGGCAAGCACCTCGCGCTTCGCCGCGGCCGCGTCGACCCAGTCCTCGATCTTGACCCACTTGCCCTTTTCGAGATCCTTGTAGTGCTCGAAGAAGTGGCCGATGCGTTCCAGCCAGTGGCCGGACACCTGGCCGATATCCGCCATGTGCGCATAACCCGGGAACGTCTTCGGATGCGGCACGACAATGAGCTTCTCGTCGGCGCCCGCTTCGTCGGTCATGCGCAGCATGCCGACCGGCCGGCAGCGAACCACCGAGCCCGGTACCAGCGGCAATGGCAGGATCACCAGTGCGTCGAGCGGATCACCGTCGCCGCCGAGCGTCTGCGGTACATAGCCGTAGTTGCACGGGTAGCGCATCGGCGTCGACAGCACGCGGTCGACGAAGATCGCCCCGGACGCCTTGTCGACCTCGTACTTGACCGGCTCGGCATCCTTCGGAATCTCGATGATCACATTGATCTCGTCCGGCACCTTGTTGCCGGCGGGAACGCGTTCCAGACCCATCGCTTGGCTCCTTGGCGATTCCATACCCGCGGAATCAGCGGCTTGTCGGGGGCGCGAAGAATACGGCAAAGCTTGCTGCGGCGCAGCAGGCGTCTGCTGCGGCAAGACTCAGCCTGGTTTGCGCACGCCGCTGATGCGCACCCAATCCTCACGGGTTGCGGTGCTTAGGTCGTCGAACCATTGTGCGTAACGTCCGAGGAGTTCCTGCGCCTGGCTCGCGAGGATCCCGGACAGTGCGAACGCTGCGCGCGGCTTCACGCATCGCGCAAAGCGCGGCGCGAGCTCGGCCAGCGGGCCGGCGAGGATATTGGCGACCAGCACGTCCGCGCGCGTGTCGGTGAAGTCTTCGGGCGCGAACAATTCCAGCCGATCCGCGACCGCATTTCGCTCGGCATTGTCGCGACTCGCGCTGAGCGCCTGCGAGTCGTTGTCGACGCCGATCACGCGTGCCGCGCCGAGTTTCAGCGCCGCGATCGCGAGCACGCCCGAGCCGCAGCCGTAGTCGATCACGGTGGTGCCGGCGAGGGCGGTCGCATCCAGCCAATCCAGGCACAACGCGGTGGTCGGATGCGTGCCGGTGCCGAACGCGAGACCGGGATCGAGGCGCACGATCGCCGCGTCGGGATCTTCATCGGGCGGTTCGATATTCGAAGGATAGATCCACAGGCGCCGGCCGAAACGCATCGGCTTGAACTGGTCCATCCAGACCCGCGTCCAATCCTGGTCGGCGACCTCGCGGAAGTGGATCTGCTCGGGCGCGACCTCGGGCACGAGGTCGGTCAGCACGTGCACGAGGCCGATGCGATCGGCATCCGCATCGAACAACGCCGACAACGCGATCTCGCCCCACAGCGGTGTCTCGCCGACACCGGGTTCGAGGATCGCCCGCTCGTTCGGCGTGTCCATGTCGGCATCGAGCAGGGTCACCGCCAGCGCACCGATCTCCTGCAGCGCGAGTTCGATGCGCTCCTGTTCGGATCGGCGAATGGTCAGGGCGAGTTCGAGCCAGGGCATGGTTTCAATGATCGAAAGTTCGGATGCCGGCTTTTCCTTCCCCCGTTTACGGGGGAAGGTGACGAAGGCGGAACGGGGAGCTTTTGCAGCGGATCGAAGAGCGTTCCCTTGCGCCCTTCCCTCAGCCGCCGGATGGCGGCTTCGACGTTCCCCCGCTTCGCAGGAGAAGGGACGCGAATGTGGTGCAGTCGGGGCGATTTCAGTATCGAGTGGCAGAGGCTCAGCCCAATCCGATCGCCTTCTCCTTCGCCTCGGCGATCCGCCGCTCGAGGTAATGGATGTTCTGGCCACCGGCCTGGAAGCCACCATCGGCCATGATGCGCTGCTGCAGCGGTACGTTGGTCTTGATGCCCTCGACGACCATTTCCGACAGCGCGATGCGCATGCGCGCGATCGCGGTCGTGCGGTCGCGGCCGTGCACGATGAGTTTTCCGATCATCGAGTCGTAGTTCGGCGGGATCTTGTAGCCGTCGTAGACATGCGTGTCGACGCGCACGCCGGGGCCGCCTGGCGCCTCGAATCGCTTGACCGTGCCCGGGTTCGGCATGAACGTGTCCGGGTCCTCGGCGTTGACGCGGCATTCGATCGCGTGCCCGCTGAACCGGATGTCTTCCTGGCGCAGCGTGAGCTTCTCGCCGGAGGCGATCACCAATTGTTCGCGGACGAGATCGGTGCCGGTAATGAGTTCGGTGACCGGATGCTCGACCTGGATGCGCGTGTTCATCTCGATGAAATAGAAGTGGCCGTTCTCGTACAGGAACTCGAACGTGCCGGCGCCGCGATAGCCGATGCGCAGGCAGGCATCCACGCAGATCTTGCCGATCGCGTCGCGTTGCTCGGGCGTGATGCCGGGTGCCGGCGCTTCCTCGACGACCTTCTGGTGACGGCGCTGCATCGAGCAGTCGCGTTCGCCGAGATGGATCGCGTTGCCCTGGCCATCGGCAAGTACCTGGATCTCGATATGGCGCGGGTTCTCGAGGAATTTCTCCATGTAGACCTGATCGTTGCCGAACGCGGCCTTGGCCTCGGTCCTGGTCATCTGGATTGCGTTGTGCAGATGCGCCTCGGTATGCACGACGCGCATGCCGCGGCCGCCGCCGCCGCCGGCCGCCTTGATGATGACCGGGTAGCCGATCTCGCGCGCGATCGCCGTGTTGATCGCGACATCCTCGCCGAGGGGCCCGCCCGAGCCCGGGACGCAAGGGATGCCGGCCGCCTTCATCGCGCGGATCGCCTCGACCTTGTCGCCCATCAGGCGGATCACGGCGGGGGTCGGTCCGATGAAGATGAAGCCGGATTTCTCGACGCGCTCGGCGAAATCCGCGTTCTCGGAGAGAAATCCATAGCCGGGATGGATAGCCTGCGCGTCGGTGACCTCGGCCGCGGCGATGATCGCCGGCACATTGAGGTAGCTCTCACCCGCGGGCGCAGGCCCGATGCACACCGATTCGTCGGCCATGCCGACATGCTTCAGGTTGCGGTCGACGGTCGAATGCACGGCGACCGTGCGGATGCCGAGCGTGTGGCACGCGCGCAGGACGCGCAATGCGATCTCGCCGCGGTTGGCGATGACGACTTTATCGAGCATGGGATGCGCGCCTCAGCCGATCACGAACATCGGTTCGTCGAACTCGACCGGTTGGCCATCGCCGACCAGAATCGCGGTCACAGTGCCGCTGACGTCGGCTTCGATCTGGTTGAACATCTTCATCGCCTCGATGATGCCGAGGGTGTCGCCGGCCTTGACCGCTTGGCCGATCTTCGCGAACGGCGGCGATTCGGGATTCGCCGAGGCGTAGAACGTGCCGACCATCGGCGCCTTGACGACGTGGCCTTCCGGCAACGATTTTCCGCTCGCCATTGGATTGGATTCCCCCGCGGGCGCAGTTGCGGCGGCCGGTGCGACCGGTGCTGCGACATGCTGCACCGGCGCCGCCATCGGCTGCGCACCGGCCGTGCCTTTCGGAATGCGCGACAGGCGCACGATTTCCTCGCCCTCCTTGATCTCGAGTTCGGCGAGATTGGATTCTTCCAGCAGGTCGATGAGTTTCTTGATCTTGCGAAGGTCCATCGGACGCCTCTTCGAAAAAGTCGGGTGGGATTCACGCGCCGAGCCGGCGCATCGCCGCATCCAGCGCCAAGCGATAGCTGTCAGCTCCGAAGCCGGCGATCACGCCGACCGCGATATCGGAAAAATACGAGTGGCGACGGAACGCCTCGCGCGCATGCACGTTCGACAGATGCACCTCGACGAACGGAATCGCGACCGCGGCCAGCGCGTCGCGCAGCGCGATGCTGGTATGGGTGAACGCGCCGGGATTGATCAGGATGAACGCGGTGCCGTCGTTCGCGGCCGCATGCACGCGCTCGATCAGCGCGGGCTCGGCATTGGACTGGAACGCGCTGAGCGCATGCCCGGACGCCTGCGCGATCCGGATGAGTTCCGCGTCGATCGCGGCCAGCGTGGTGCGCCCGTACAGGTCCGGCTCGCGCGTGCCGAGCAGGTTGAGATTCGGGCCATGCAGGACCAGGATTGTCGCCACCGGCGGACTCGCCAAAAAGGGCGGCCAGTCTGGCCGAAGCGGTGCTTTCTGTCCAGTTCGGCGACGTTCGGGTGGAAATTGCCGAGATTCGAAGAAATCCGCGTCAGCTTCAGAGAAAAGGCGCCAGCCACTTCTGCAGGCTGTTTTCGCTGAAGTTGCCGAAACGCTGCGCGAGGATGTGCCCATCGCGGCTGATCAGCACCGAATACGGCAGCACGTTGCGCGAGTTGCCGTAGGCGAGCGAGACATCATGACCGCCGCGCACCGGCACGTCGGGATCATCGATGAGGATCGGGTAGCCGACCGGATGGCGGCCGAGAAAAGCCCTGGTCGCCTCGCCGCTGTCTGCCGCGATGCCGATGACCTGCACGCCCTGTGCGGCCAGGCGCTGCTGGGTGCGGTCGAGCAGCGGCATCTCCTCGCGGCATGGGCCGCACCAGCTGGCCCAGAAATTCAGCAGCACGAGCTTGCCGCGCCATTCGTCCAGCGCATGCACCCTGCCCGCCGGATCGGGCAGGGCGATCGGCACCGCCAACGCACCGACCTTCGCGGTCGCGTCGACGCGTGGCGCCGGCGGCGTGCGCAGCCAGCCGCCGGCAAGGAAACCGGCGAGCGCGCCGGCGAGCGCGATGCAGACGATCAGGAGGTTGGTGCGGTTGAGCATGGGTTTCGCGCGGCACTCATCTCATCGTCCCGGCGAAAGCCGGGACCCAGTGTCTTTGCTTTCCGGAAGCAGGCGCTGGATCCCGGTCTGCGCCGGGATGACGGCTTTACCTGGCTTTGGTTATCCGCGCAACGAAGGCCTCGGCGTTCTCGAACCCGATCAGTCGCAACCCACGCTGTTCCGCACCGGACTTGAACAAGATCGTTGCCGGCGGCCCGAACAGCCCGAAGCGTTTCAGCAGGGCCTGGTCGGTGTCATCGTTCGCGGTCACGTCGGCCTTGAGCAGCACGACACCGGCGAGTGCGTGCTGCACCGTGGCATCGGTGAACGTGAACTTCTCCATCTCCTTGCAGCTGACGCACCAGTCCGCGTAGAAATCGAGCATGACCAGCTGGCCGGCCTTGCTCGCCGCGCCGAGTTCGCGGTCGAGGTCGGTAGTCGATTTGATGGTGCGGAACGCGAGTTCGTCGGCACCGGTTGCCTTGCCGCCGCTTGCGACGATGCCGGCCAGCGGTCGCGTCACGTCGCGGCCACCGGCCGCCGCGCCTATCAGCTCGGCTGCGCCGGCGACCAGCAGGATCACGCCGAGCGCCTTGCACAGCTTGCGCCAACCGGAAACGCCGTCGGGCAAACGCTCGAGTGCGCCGAGATACACCGCCGAGGCGATCAGCAATGCTCCGCTCATCAGCATGATCCACGCACCATCCAGGATCCGCGCGAGCATCCAGATCGCGAGACCGAGGAACGCCACGCCGAACACCGCCTTGACCGCGTCCATCCAGGCGCCCGCGCGTGGCAGCCACTTGCCGGCTGCGGTCCCGAACCCGACCAGCGGCGCACCCATGCCGAGGCTGAGCACGAACAGCGCAACGCCACCGAACACCGGATCGCGGGTCTGGCTGATATAGAGCACCGCGGCCGCCAGCGGCGGCGCGACGCAGGGCCCGACGATCAGCGCCGAGAGCACACCCATGATCGCAACGCCGATCAGCGAACCGCTTTTCTGCCGGTTGCTGATGCTCGCGATCTTCGACTGCCACGAACTCGGCAACTGCAATTCGTAGAAGCCGAACATGCTGAGCGAGAGCAGCACGAACAGGGCCGCGAAGCTCCACAGGATCCACGGCTTCTGGAACGCAGCCTGCAGATTCGCTCCGGCAAGCCCGGCGACGACGCCCCCGATCGTGAACACGACGCAGGTCGCGAGCACGTAGACGACCGACAGCACGAACGCGCGCCGCGTGGTCACGTTCTCGCCGGAGCCGGCGATGATTCCGGAAAGGATCGGGATCATCGGGAACACGCAGGGCGTGAATGCGAGCAGCAGGCCGAAGCCGAAGAACGAAAGCAGCGCGAGCAGTCGATTGCCGGACAGGTTCGCGGCCAGCGTTTGTTCCTCGGACTGGCCTGTGGGAGCGGCTTCAGCCGCGATGCTCGTGCTTGCCGGCGCGAACCTGCAGGCTGCGTTCCAGAAGCCGTGGATCCTGTGGAGCTTCGCGGCCCTGTTCGTGCTGCTCTCGCTCAGCATGTTCG
>JBIODY010000104.1:0-7754 GCA_044445505.1 Lysobacterales bacterium | reverse complement strand
GCGCAGCGCATAGCGCGCGGCGACGTGCAGGTCGGCGAGCAGGCGCGCCTTCCATTCGTTCCACAGCTTCGGATTGGTGCCGGCGATGTCCGCGATGGTCAGCAGATACAGATGATCGAGATGTTCACGATCGCCGACCTGGACGGCGAAGCGGTGCACGATATCCGCATCGGTGATGTCCTGGCGCTGCGCGGTCACGCTCATCAGCAGATGCCAGCGCACCAGCCAGGCGACCAGCTCGATGTCGGCATCGGCCAGTCCAAGCCTGGCGCAGAACGCGCGCGCTTCCTGCTCGCCGAGCACCGAGTGGTCGCCGCCGCGGCCCTTGGCGATGTCGTGGAACAGCGCCGCGAGCAGCAGCAGCTCCGGTTTGTCGAGCGCGGCAAAGGTCTCGCCGGCCAGCGGAAACGCATTGCGCGCGTCCGCATCGGCGAAGCAGGCGACGTTGCGCAGCACCTTCAAGGTGTGCTCGTCGACCGTGTAGACATGGAACAGGTCGTATTGCATGCGCCCGACGACATGGCGGAACGCGGGCAGGATCGCGGCCAGCACGCCGTGACGATTCATCCGCGCCAGCGCCTCGACCGCCGCGGCGCCGCGCCGCAGCAGGTCGAGAAACGCGCCGAGCACGTGCGCATCGTCGGCGAAATCCCCGCGATGCCGTGCAAGCGCCTGCTGCAGCAGCCGCATCGTTTGCGCCGACAGCCCGCGCAACTCGGGGTGATCGAGCTGCACCGCGAACACATCGACGATCGCGCGCGGCCGGCGCAGGAACAGATCCGGCGCGCGCGCCTCGATGCGCGGGCCGACGCCGAGGAAGTCGCGGTCGAGTTCACGCGGCGGCGAGCCGGCCGGCTCGAGCATTTCCATGTAACGCTCGTGCAGCTGCGCCCCGAGCCGTTCGACGATCGTCGCGGCGCGGTAGTAAGCCTGCATGAACTGCTCGACCGCGAGATTGGTCGCGTGCTGGTCCCGGTAGCCGAATTCGCCCGCGAGCTGGCGCTGGTAGTCGAAGAGCAGGCGTTCCTCGGGCCGGCCGGCAGCGAGATGCAGTGCATGGCGATAACGTTGCAGTGTGGCCTCGGAGCGCTCCAGGGCGTCACGCTCGTTCGGATCGAGCAGGCCATGATCGACCATCGCCGCGAAATCGCCGGCATGCGCGACGCGCAACCCGAGCCAGCGCATCAGGTCGAGCGTGCGCAATCCGCCGGGACCGTCCTTGAGATTCGGCTCCAGGTTGTACGCAGTGTCGTTGAAACGCGCGTGCCGGGCTGCCTGCTCGGCACGCTTGGCGGCGAGGAACGCAACTGGCGGCCACAGTGCCTCGACCGTCTGCGCGAGGCCCGCATGCAAGGCCCCGTCGCCGGTGAGTTCACGCGCATCGAGCAGGGAGGTGAACACGCTGACGTCGGCCGCAGCCAGTTCACGGCATTGTTCCTGAGTACGCACTGCATGGCCGGGCCTGAGCCCGATATCCCACAGGCAGGCGAAAAACGCCTCGAGCGCGCGCGCCTGGCGCGCCAGGGCAGCGGCGCTTGCGAGCACCAGCAGATCGACGTCCGAATGCGGAAACAGCAGGCCGCGGCCGAAGCCGCCGATCGCGTACAGCGCACAATCGATGGCGTCGCCCAGGCACGCATGCCAGACATGCACGACCACGCGTTCGGCGGCTTGCGCGCGCGCGTGCAGCAACGCGGCGATGTCGGCTCCGGCGCGAAACGCGACCTCCAGCCCGCGCTCCACATCGCCGAGCATCTGGCGCAACGCGGCGCGGGCTTCGGTGGAGACGCCGCTGCGCGGCAGCGCCGCGGGCAGGCGCGGCAACGACGGAAGCGGTGCGCTGGGAGTCGTCACTGGACGCGGTCGCGAACCCGTTGGGAAGGACGTCAAAAGTCAAAGGTCAATAAAGCACAAAGTTCATCGCGCTCCGGACCCTGGACCGGCTAGCTCGGCCACGCGGTCAATATTTCATGGCCATCGTCGGTGACCACGATCGTGTGCTCCCACTGCGCGGACAGCGAATGATCCTTGGTCACGACGGTCCAGCCATCCGGCAGCAGGCGCGTCTGCGGCCTGCCGGCGTTGACCATCGGCTCGACCGTGAAGGTCATGCCTTTCTGCAGTTTCATGCCGGCGCCGGCGTGGCCGTAGTGCAGGACCTGCGGATCCTCGTGATAGACCTCCCCGATGCCGTGGCCGCAGTATTCGCGCACGATCGAGAACCCCTGTGCCTCGGCGTGGGCCTGGATCGCGTGGCCGATGTCGCCGAGCGTCGCGCCGGGACGGACCTGGCCGATGCCGAGCAGCATCGCCTCCAGCGTGGTGTCGACGAGCCGTTTCGCGAGTACCGACGGCGTACCGGCAAAATACATGCGGCTGGTGTCGCCGTGCCAGCCGTCCTTGATCACGGTCACGTCGATGTTGACGATGTCACCATCCTTGAGGACCTTGCCCGGGTTCGGGATGCCGTGGCAGATCACGTGGTTGACCGAGGTGCACAGGGTCTTCGGAAAACCCTTGTAGCCGACGTTCGCCGGTATCGCCTTCTGCACGTTGACGATGTGCTCGTAGGCGAGCCGGTCGAGTTCCTCGGTGCTGACGCCCGGCCTGACGTGCGGTACGAGCATTTCCAGCACCTCGGCGGCGAGGCGGCCGGCGACGCGCATCTTCTCGATCTGCTCGGGGGTCTTGACGGTGACGGGCATGGGATCTCGCTTGAAAGAGCTTGGGTGACGCGACTACCCGCATGCGGTTCGCGCCCGGTATCCGGGCGGGGCGGCGGAGCCGCCGCTGAGGCCGCTGCTGGCGCGGACTCGCCGCACCCGTTATAATTCTACGGTTTCGTCGCTCGACTTCGTAAGTCGTTGGCGGCAAAACAAATAATGCGGCCGATGGGCAATCCTGACCGCCGCAACGGCAATCATGCCGAATCCGCACACGTATCGTCACCGCGTTCGGGGTGCTCCGCAAGGAGTCGCACGCGGCGGGTACGTGGAGGTCCAACCCCGGGTTTCGTTACGCGAGTCCTTCGCAAGAGCCCGCACATCCCTGTGCGGACTTTTCACGAAAAGATCCGCTTCGATTCCCTCTTCATGAAGGAACTGCTGCGATGCCTCAAGTCACCATGCGCCAGATGCTCGAAGCCGGCGTGCACTTCGGTCACCAGACCCGTTACTGGAACCCGCAGATGGCGCCGTATATCTTCGGCGCGCGCGGCAAGATCCACATCATCAATCTCGAGAAGACCCTGCCGCTGTTCAACGACGCGATGAACTTCATCTCGGGCGTGGCGCAGAAGCGCGGCACGATCCTGTTCGTCGGCACCAAGCGTTCGGCGCGCGAGGCGATCCGCGAGGAAGCGGCGCGCTGCAGCATGCCGTCGATCTCGCAGCGCTGGCTCGGCGGCCTGCTGACCAACTTCCGCACCGTCAAGGCGTCGGTCTCGCGGCTCAAGGAGCTGGAGACGATGAGCACCGACGGCAGCTTCGAGAAGCTGGTCAAGCACGAAGTGCTGGCGCGCATTCGCGAGCGCGAGAAACTCGAGAAATCGCTCGGCGGCATCAAGGACATGAATCGCCTTCCCGACGCGCTGTTCGTGATCGACATCGGCCACGAGGACATCGCGGTCAAGGAAGCGAAGAAGCTCGGCATTCCGGTCGTCGCGGTCGTCGACACGAACTACGACCCGGCCCTGGTCGATTATGCGATTCCCGGCAACGACGATGCGATCCGCGCAGTGCAGCTGTACGCAAGCGCGGCGGCCGAAGCGGTGCTCGAGGGCAAGGCTGCGGCACCGATGATGGCTGCGAACGAGAAGGACGACTTTGTCGAAACGGATGCCGAAGGCAATCCGGTCGCGAAGAAGGAAACGCGCGAGCGCGACGATCGTCGTCGCCCGGGCGGCCCGCGCAAGCCCGGCGCCGACAAGCGCCCGCCGGCCGGCCGCCGTGGACCGCCGCCGCAGCGCGCGGCCAAGCCGGACGCCGCCAGCGAACCGCCGAGCGCCGAGTAAGCGTCACACGCGGGCCGCATGATCGCGGCGCGCAACTGCTCCATCGCAGGCGGACATCCGTCTCGCGATGGCGCCCTGTCCTGCCGTCATCCCGGCGCAAGCCGGGATCCATTTTGATCCGGCTCGTGCACAAGCAAGATGGATTCCGGCTTGCGCCGGAATGACCGGCCAGGACAATATTTCCTGAAACGAGCGCCGCCTCGCGCCGCTCCTGTTTATCCGAGGACACCATGGAAATCACTGCACAGCTGGTCAAGGAACTGCGCGAGCGGTCCGGCGCCGGCATGATGGAAGGCAAGAAGGCGTTGATCCAGAACAATGGCGACATCGAAGTCGCGATCGAGTGGCTGCGCAAGCAGGGCCTGGCCAAGGCCGACAAGAAGGCCGACCGCGTCGCGGCCGAGGGCCGCATTGTGCTCGGCGGCCCTGATCAGGGTGCAGATGGCAGCAAGGCCGTGCTGGTCGAAATCAACTGCGAAACCGATTTCGTCGGCAAGGACGCGAGCTTCCTTGCGTTCGCCAATGAAGTCGCCGGCGTTGCGCTGGCCAGCGGCGCGCCGGACGTGCAGGAACTGCGCGACATGGTGTGGTCGGCCGGCGGCAGCGTCGACCAGGCGCGCCAGGCGCTGGTCGCGAAGATCGGCGAGAACATCCAGATCCGCCGCATGGTCCGCGTGGACGGCGCGAACACGGTTGGCGCCTACGTGCACGGCGGGCGCATCGGCGTGCTGGTCGAACTCAAGGGCGGCTCGGCCGAGTTCGCGCGCAATGTCGCGATGCATGTCGCCGCGATGAACCCGCCGTACATTTCCGCCGCACATGTGCCGGCCGAGATCGTTGGCAAGGAAAAGGAGATCGCGCTGGCCCAGGTCTCGGAGAAGGACAAGTCCAAGCCGGCCGCGATCCTCGAAAAAATCACCTCCGGCAAGGTCAACAAAGTCATCAACGAGATGACCCTGACCGGCCAGCCGTTCGTGATGGACACCAACGTGACCGTCGAGGCCGCGCTGAAGAAGGAAGGCGCCACAGTGCTCGCGATGCATCGCCTCGCGGTCGGCGAAGGCATCGAGAAGAAGGAAGAGGACTTCCACGCCGAAGTCATGAAGCAGGCCGGCCTGGCATAACCGGCCCGCGCCCTGCGTATCGAAAAGGCCGCGGATTGCGCGGCCTTTTTCGTTTGCGCCATCTCAGGTTTTCGGTGTGGACTCGTCCTGCGGATTCGCGGCCCGGCCCGCAGTCGGCAGATGCCAGCCGCGACGCACCGCCATCATGCGCAAGCCGACGCACAGGATGGCGCCGGTGAGCACCGTGACGGGCGAAGGCAATTGGAGTGTCTCGCCGATCACCACCACGATTGCGCCAGCGAGCGCCGCCACCGCATACAGATCCGCACGCAGCACCATCGGCACTTCGACGAGCAACAAATCGCGCGCCATGCCGCCGCCGATGCCGGTCAACATGCCGAGCAACGCTGCCATGAATGGATTGAGGCCGAACGCAAGCGCCTTTTCGGCGCCCGCCACCGCGAACAATCCCAGGCCGGCCGCATCGAACATGCGCACCGGATTCTGCAGGCGCTCGATCAACGGGCTCCAGAGGAAGGTGATCACGCCAGCGCACAACGCGACGCCGACATAACGCCAGTCCGAAATTCCCGCCGGCGGCACCGCACCGATCAGCAAGTCACGTGCAATGCCGCCGGAACTGGCCGCCGCGAACGACAACAGGAGCACGCCAAACAGATCGAGCCGGTGCCGCACCGCGGCAGTCGCACCGCTGAGCGCGAAGACAAAGGTGCCGCACAGGTCGAGCACCAGCAACAACGTCTTCATCGTTGGCATCGACGTCTCCAATCCACGGAGAGCGCACTGTACCGTTACGCATCCGACAGTTCAGCCCGCAACGTGCGCGGCCGGCCAAAACCTCCCGCTCGAGACCCCGCGTTGGCATGGCAAGCAGATCGGGAAAATCGCGTGTTTGAAGCGCGAACGAACGCAGCCCACCCGGCCCATTCAGCCGCCGCGCGCCGGCAGGCCGCTTGAACCTCAGTCGCAGCTCACGAAAGAGACCGACATGAGGCGGCGCGATATCGCAGTCGTGGTCGGCAGCCTTCGTCACGCGTCGTTCAATCGCCAGCTGGCGGGCGCCGTCGCAAAATTGGCACCGTCGGAGTTCTCGTTCAAGCATATTAGGATCGACGACCTGCCCCTCTGCAACCACACGACGACGACGACCAGGCCGCGCCTGTCAAACGCCTGAAGAGTGGCATCGCGGCCGCCCAGGGTGTTTGCTCGTCGCCGTCGAATGCAACCGGCGATCCCCGGCGTGCTCAAGGACGCGATGGCGATCGCGCATGAGCATGCTCAGGTGTGGCTGGATTCCCCGGGTTGAACGGCGGCCGGCGACGCCGGTGCGCGCACCACCAGAATGTCGCTGGGGATCGTCTGCACGAGCCGGCGGGTGGTGCCGCCGATCAGCACGTGGAAGGAGAGACCGCGGCGGAACGCACCGATCACGGCAAGGTCGGCATCCTGCTCCAGCACGTAGCGCTGCAGCAGGAATTCCGGGGGACCGTGCTCGACCAGCAATTGGATCCGTTGCCGGATGTCGATGGGAAGTTGCGCGTCGGCGACGAACGATTCGATCGTGGCCATTTCCATCCGGGTGAAGTCCTGGCGGTGTTTTGCATCCAGCCACAGTGACTGGTACGGAATGTCCAGCGCGTGCATCAAGGTGAACCGGGCCTGTGGAAACAGCGCGGCGGCGGCGGTCAGGCCGTGTCGGGATTCGACGGTAAAATCGGTGCCAACCAGAACGTGCTGGTAGGGGCCGCGCGGCCGTTTCTTGACAATGAGGACAGAGGCCGGCGACTTGCGCACGAGATATTCGACGGTGTTGCCGAGAAAGCTGCGGCCGAATGTTTCGCGCGCAGTACCGAGCACAATCAGCTCGCAGCCTTCGCGTTTGGCCACGTCGAGGATGACCTCGGCCGGCTCGCCTTCGAGCACGTGGATGGCGAGACCGGGGACATCGTCGCGCAAGTCGCGGCGAAGCTGGCGTTCGATCAGTGCCGCCGGGTCCGGGACGGGTCGCGCTGACGGCATGTCGTCGTGCGTCGGCCACGGGTCCGCGGATTCACGCGACAGCGCGTGTACCAGCAGCAACGGCACCTGCCATTGTCGGGCAAGCTGCACGGCGCGGTCCAGCGCGCGATCACAGCGGGCGCTGAGGTCGGTCGCCAGCAGGATCTTGTTCGGTGGGCTCGTGGTCGACGCGGATTCGGTCATGCTCGATCTCCCTGCCAGGAGGCTGTCGGACTTTGGTGGTCAAGGCGAAAATCCGGCTGTGCGAGGACAGATTTTCGACGATGCGCCGGCCCATGGTGGTTCTTTGGGCCAAGAAGCGGCGGAATCCGTATCGATCAAAGCCGGGGCCGCATAGACGGATTTGTGGCCCGGCCAACCAAAGTCCGACAGGTTGCTGCCCGCGCGGGTCGAATTCAGCCAGGCCGGACCATCGCACAATCAGCGGCCAGCGGCGACTGTCGACGTTTGCCCGCCACCAGGCCGGACTATAGAATCGAGTGAAGCGACGTCCGGGCACTCGATATCGCAACGATGTTCGGCGGCACTGCAGGCCGCAAGCGTTTCGTCCGTCGCCGTGCGTGGACGCTCATGAGAATGCCGGTGCGCATGCGCTGGTTTTTCTGCCGGAGACACCGACGCCATTCGACTGAGCTCGT